>WLMZ01000109.1 GCA_009726095.1 Actinomycetota bacterium | reverse complement strand
TACAAGGCATGGCTGGCCCAGGCCATCGAGCAACTCGGCGGCTGCGACATCTTCGTCCACAACGTCTCGGCGGCAAGCGGCCGCGGCGAGCAGGCATGGGTCGACAACCTGAACCTCGATGTCCTCGGTCTGGTGCGCGCAGAAAAGACCGTGGTTCCAGCGATGGAGGCCGCCGGCGGCGGAGCCATCGTGTGCATGTCCTCGATCGCAGCGCAGGAGGAGTTCGCCGGTCCGGGCAGCTTCGGCCCGATGAAGGCGGCGATGACCGCGTACGCCAGCAACCTGTCGCAGTCGCTGGCACCCAAGGGCATCCGCGTCAACGTGGTCTCCCCCGGCCCGGTGTTCTTCGAAGGCGGCAACTGGGACACCATCAAGACGCACATGGAGGCCTTCTACGATGCAACCGTGGCCAAGATGCCGCTGAAGCGCCTCGGTCAGCCCAACGAGGTGGCCAACGCCATTGCCTTCCTTGCATCACCCGCAGCCAGCCTGATCACCGGAGCAAACCTGGTCATCGATGGCGGCTACACGAAGAGGATCAAGTTCTAGGTGTCACGCATCAACGCCTATCTCGTGACGGGCGGTTGGTGGCACGACTTTGATTTCGCGCGGCTCGAACTGTTGAAGCTGCTCGCCGAGGACGATCGCATCCGGGTGCAGGTCGCCCAGGACTATGACGACATCGAGGCCATTACTGCGTGTGACTTCCTGGTGTCGTACACCTGCAACGTACGTCCCAGCCCCGAGGTGCAGCAGGGCCTTCGCAAGTGGGTGGAGAATGGCGGCCGCTGGTTCGCGCTGCACGGCACCAACTCGGCCATCGACCCGCCAGTGGGTGGTCTCGGCAAGGGTTCGTTCGCCACACCACGGGCGTTCCCCACGTTCGTCGACACCCTCGGCAGCCAGTTCCTGTCACACCCTCCGATCGAGCCGTATGCGGTCACCATCTCCCCAGGCGCCGAGGACGATCCGCTGGTGGCAGGTATCGAGCCCTTCAATGCCGACGACGAGCTGTACCTGTGCGAGTACCACGGCACCATCGAGCCGTTGCTCGAGACACGCTGGCACGGCAACTCTGGGGCCGGGTTCACCGAGGCCGATTGGCCCGACGACGACGCCCGCCTGGTGATGTACCGACGCCCCCTCGGAACGGGCTGCGTGCTGTACTTCACGCTCGGTCACTGCCGCAGCCACTACGACATGATTGCTCCGCCGTTCAACGGCATGTACTGGCCGCGCATCGAGCGCGGATCATGGGAGGTCGCCGAGTACCACGAGCTACTCCGCCGCGGCCTGGCGTGGGCCAAGCAGCCGGCGATCGATCATGCCGAGGCATCGGGCTGATGCTCGTCGGGCTCGTCACCGCACAACGCCGCTTCGAGATGGTGGAGGTGCCCGAACCCGAGCCCCGGCCCGGCACCGCCGTGGTACACATCACGCGCTGCGGGATCTGCGGCACCGACCTGCACGGGTTCCTCTCGGCCGATCCGTACAACCCGGCCATCTGCGGCCACGAGTGGGTCGGGTCGGTCAGCGCGCTGGGCAGCGGTGTCACCAACGTGGTCGAGGGAGACCGGGTGATTGCGGGCATCGCTCCCGCGTGTGGCGCCTGCGCAGAATGCAGGTCCGGGCGCAGCGCGTATTGCGTGCCCGCCTTCCTCGGCATGATCGGACGCGGCCCGCTGGCTGCCGCGCACGGGGGCTTTGCCCCACGTATCTCCATCGATGCGCTGCGCCTCATCGGCGTCCCGGCGGGGCTCTGCGATGACGAAGCGGCGATGGTCGAGCCAACGACCGTCGCGTTGCACGCAGTCCTCCGCACACGACCCCGGTCCGACGACACGGTCGTGGTTCAGGGCTGCGGACCCATCGGGCTCCTCACGTTGCAGTGCATACGCGCGCTCGGGGCCGGCCGGGTCATCGCCGTCGAACCTGACCAACACCGTCGCCAGCTGGCTCTGGCGAGCGGCGCCGACGCTGTCATGACCCCCGACGAAGCCCTGGACTAACTCGGTCGACGCGGCGCCGATGTGGTCTTCGAGTGCGCCGGCGTCCCGTCCACCGTGCAACGCGCCATCGACCTGGTGCGCCGGGGCGGCACGGTCAACCTGGTTGGCCTGGCCAGTGGCACCGCATCGGTGTCCCCCGGCGCCTGGCTGATCAAAGAAGCCACCGTGTATGCGTCGCTGGGGTACCTGCATCACGAGTTCTCCGAGGCGATGGACCTGATGACCGATCATCGTCTCGCTGTCCTGCAACTGCACGACCGCACCGTGTCGATGCCTGATCTTCCCCGGGTGATCGCCGAGTTGGCCGCCGATCCATCGGGCGCCACCAAGGTGCTCGTCGACACCCAGTCCTGATGGCCCGCCGTGGTCAGGTGCCGGGCGTCGTTTCGTTGGTTGTCACGGGGGTGACGGCCGAGGTGTCGTCAGGGGCAGCGCACTGCGTGTCCCGGTAGGTGCCGATGCGCTGCAATGCAGCGTTGACCTCGTCGCTGTTGAGCGCCTCGAGCTCGGTGGCCGCTGCCGGGTTGGCCTGGGCGACGGCGATGTCGTAGCTGTACTTGGCCATCAGCGCATCGAAGCTCGTGATGAAACCGGCGGCGGTATCGATATCGGTCTTCACTGCGGCCGGGGCCCGCTGCTGCAGCACCTGCACCTGGCCGAGCACCTGCTTCAACGCCGCTTTCACCGTCGCCGCAGAACCAGTTGCGAGGTCGTTGCCGAGGGCCTGGTTGGCCGTCTTGTAGGCGATCACCAACGTGCAGAAATCGGTCTGGGAGGCGGCCGGTGAACTGGCGCTGCTGGAACAACCAGTCAGGGCCAACGCCCCCACCAGCGCCAGGGGACAAACCATCCTGAGGTGCATCGGTGCACCATAGCGAAGAACTCACGCACCGGCGGTCGTAGACGACACCCATGAGGCGAACAGCGCCGCATAGTGGCCCCCGGCCGCGAGGAGGGCGTCGTGAGGGCCATCCTCGATCAGCCGGCCGTTGTCGAGCACCAGTACGCGATCGGCGCGCATGGCGGTGGAGAGCCGGTGGGCAATAGCGATGGTGGTGCGGCCCTGAGCGAGGTGCTGAAGCGCACGTGCCATGCGCACCTCGGTGAGCGCATCGACCGACGAGGTCGCCTCGTCGAGGATCAACACATCCGGGTCGGCCACCGATGCGCGCAGCAGGGCCACCAGCTGCCGCTCGCCCGCCGAGAGCTGCATGCCGCGCTCGCCGACGGGCGTCAGCAGGCCCTGCGGCAGGGTCTCCATCCAGTCGTCGAGGTCGAGCACCGTCACCGACCGTTCGAGGTCGGCCATCGTGGTACCGGGCAGCGCAAAGCTGAGGTTGGCCGCAATGGTGTCGTCGAAGAGAAATGGTTCCTGGGGCACGACCACCAGCCGGCGGCGGAGCTCGTCGTTGGAGATCCGGGTGAGCGGCACACCGCCCAGTCGGATCTGCCCGCCCCCGGGATCGGCGAAGCGGGCCAACAGGCGCCCGAGCGTGGTCTTGCCCGACCCGGTGGAACCCACCAACGCCACCTGCTGACCAGCGGGAATGAACGCCGACACGTTGAACAGCACGGGTTGGTCGTCATCGACCTCACCGCGACTGCGATAACCGAAGGTGACCTCGCAGATGTCGATCGACAGCGGCCCGGAGGGAAGCGGCGCTGGATCTGCGGTCTGGGCGGGGCCGGTCGGCAGGTCGAGTACCGCCAGCAACCGGCGCATCCCGGCGACAGCGGTCTGCGTCTGATCGAGCACTTCGGTGAACTCGGCAATGGGTTCAAGGAAGCGGTAGGTCAGGAAGATGAAGCCCACCAGAGCCCCGGCGGTCAGGCCACCTCCGGGGCCGCGCGCCACTCCCACGCCCACCACGGCAGCAACCGTGAGCGAACTGAACACCTCACCGCTCGGGAACAGGAAGGCGCCGATCATGCCAGCCCGGACGAATGCGTCAGCACGTTGCCTGGCCACGCGCTTGGAGCGCAGCGCCATGGCCGGGCCGGCGCCGTAGGCCCGCAGCGCCTCGGCGCCGGTGACGAGTTCGGTGACACTGCCGAGAAACTCGGCGTTGGCGCCGCGGGCCTTGTCGTACGCAGCCACGAGATGGCGTTGCACGGCGCGCAGCACCAGGGCCAGCGGCGCAGCGACCGCCAACGCAATGATCGCAAGCACCCAGTCGTACGACAACATGACGGCCGCCACGAGCACCATGAGCGCACCATCGAGCAGCCAAGCCAGACCACCCCAGGCAAAGAAATCAGCGAGGGTCTCGACATCGGAGGTGACGCGAGCCACCAGGGCCCCGCGGCGCTCCTCACTATGGTCAGCAAGGCTCAGACGGTGGATGTGCTCGATGACGCGCACGCGCAGGTCGTAGAGCGCTCGCTCGCTGCGCAGGCCCAGCCGACGAACCGCCGCCCGCTGGGCAAAGGCGGTGATCACGATGGTCGTCGCTGCAATGACTGCCACCAGAGTGATGATGTGCATCCGCACCCGGCCGCCACTGAACCCGTGGTCGATGGCCTGCTGCACCACGATGGGAATCACCACCCGACCAGCGGCGCCGACAACGGCCAGCACCAAGGTGAGGCCGAAACCCTGGCGCAGGATGGGCGCTTCCTTCACGCCGCGACCCAGCGTCTGCGCTGCGCCGAGGCGGCCGCCGATCTCCGGGTCCTTCATGCGCCCGACCCCGCATCGCCCGCAACGTCGCGCGCGTCGGCTCCAGGTGCCATTGCCCCGCGATCCACCTCGAACGCCTCCATCAGCGATCGATACAACGGGTTCGTCGCCAGCAGGGCGGCGTGAGTGCCCGTGGCGGCGATGGTGCCCGCATCGAGGAACACCACGTGATCAGCGAGCGCGATGGTGCTCGGCCGTGACGCCACCATCAACACAGTGGCGTCGCGGAGGGCGACGCGCAGGTTTGCCACAACCCGCGCCTCGGTGGACGGGTCGAGTGCAGAGGTCGTGTCGTCGAGCAGCAGCAGGGCCGGTTCGCGCACCAACGCCCGCGCCAGCGCCACCCGCTGACGTTGGCCGCCGCTCAGGCTCACGCCACGCTCGCCAACCGTGGTGTCGAGGCCATTGGGTAACTCGGCCACGAACTCACGACCCTCGGCCGTGGTGAGCGCTGCCCAGATCTGATCATCGGTGTACGTGCGTCCGAACGCGATGTTCTCGCGCAGCGTGTCGCCGAGCAGGAACGCCTCCTGCAGCACGATGGCGCGCTGGCCGGCCACGGTTGCAACCGAGCCTGACGCCGCACCCACCAATCCTGCAGCGAGGCGCAACATCGTGGTCTTGCCGGCACCAGTGGCACCGACCAGAGCGACGGTGCGGCCGATGGGCACGTCCAGGGCAATATCGTCAAGTACTGGACGATCCTGCTCGAAGCAATACGCCACGCCCCGGAACGACACGCCGATGCCATCCGGGGCCACACCGACCCGATCAGCCGGATCGTCCATGACGGGCTCGTCGAGTACCTCGCGTACCCGCGCCCACCCGGCCAACGAATGCGGCAGGGCAGACAGCGCATACCCGATCAGGCGCAGCGGGAACACCAGCAACGTGAACATGTAGATCATGCTCGCCAGCTCGCCGATCGTCAGGTTCCCCGATCGAATACGCAGGGCACCGAGCACGATGAGGCCGATGTTGGCCAGCGCGGGTACTGCGTCGAGCACCGAATCGAACGAACCACGCAGGAGCACTGCGGCGGTGCGCTCGTCGCGAAGCTGCGACGCGATGATTGCGAGGCGTTCGGTTTCGCGGCGCTCGGCACCGAACGCCTTCACCACCTGCACGCCCTCGAAGCTCTCGTGTACCGCTGCCGACAATCGACCGAGATGATCCTGCGCTGCGGTGAAGTGCCGGTCGACCCGGTGCTGGTACGAAAGGTTGATGCCGATGAGCACGGGAAACACGCACACGGCAAACAAGCCGAGCGGCACGTCGATGAACAGCATCCACCCCGCCGACACCACGATCAAGAGCACGGTGCTACTGGCGTAGGGCAGCGGCGACAGCACGTCGACCGATGCGTCCACATCGACCCCGGCGCGGGCCGCCAGCTCGCCCGATGGCCTGCGCTGGTGCCACGCCACCGGCTGAGCGACAAGTCGTGCGATGACATCGGCGCTGAGCGTTTCAGCGATGCGCCAGTGGGCGACGCCGGCGAAGGTACGCCGGATCACCACGCCGACCGCCCGGATGCAGCCGATACCGACCACCAGGCCGAGCCCGATCAGGAC
Organism: Actinomycetota bacterium; assembly: GCA_009726095.1. GTDB lineage: Bacteria > Actinomycetota > Acidimicrobiia > Acidimicrobiales > Ilumatobacteraceae > WLMZ01. The sequence continues at coordinate 5,042 of WLMZ01000109.1, read as the reverse complement.
CGAACTGGTGGCCACATGGCCGTCGCTGAAGCGGGGCCCGATGACATGGTCGATGACCCACCGCAGAACCACCGATGAGGCCACCGTGCACATCGCGAACACTGCAGCCCCGCTCACGGCTATGACGAACGGCTTGGGATGCACGCGCACGAGATCGCGCACCAGGCGCGCCGCCATTCGCCATCGCTCCACGCGCGAACGCAGCAACGGCGTCTCGAGATCGGACATACCACCGTTCTAGCAAGTCCGCTCACGGTTCCGAACATGAAGAGCGACTCGCTTCGGCAGGCCGTAACGTGCAGGCGTGAACCAACTCGATGTTGCAATGCTCGTACTGCGCGTGTTTTTCGGCCTCTCGCTGGCCTATCACGGATACAACAAGTTCTTCGGCGGCGGCCGTCTGCCCGGCACCGCCAGCTGGTTCGCCAGTATGGGAATGAAGTGGCCGACCTGGCAAGCACGAATTGCCGCCACCACCGAGGTGGGCTCAGGCATCCTGCTCGCCCTCGGTCTCGCCACGCCGTTGGCGGCGGCCGGCTTCATCGGCATCATGCTGGTCGCCATCGTCACGTCGCACTGGGCTGCCGGGTTCTTCGTGTTCAAGCCCGGTCAGGGTTGGGAATACTGTGCATCGATCGCCGTGGTTGCGCTGTTCATCGCCACCGTTGGGGCCCACCGGTACTCCATCGACCACGTCATCCACAAAGACGTGCAGGGATGGACCGGTGCGCTGATCGCCGCTGTGCTCGGCATTGGCGGCGCCGCCACGCAGTTGGCCGTGAGCTACAGGCCGATCAAGAAATGAACCGATCGACCGCCCAACGCGCCAAGCTCACCACCTCGCAGATCCTGGCCCGCACTGCGGTCATTCTTTCGGTGTTGTTTCTCCTGGGCATGTGGGTCTACGCGTTCGGAGGTTTCGCCACCCGCAAGGCCGCAGCCAAGATCGATGACCGTGCGTGGACCAAGCGCGCCGAGCAGATCTGCGTGCAGCGCAACGCGTTGTTGGCAACGAACGCCGACGAGATCCGCAAGACCACCGACGGCAGTCCACAGGCCGTCGGTCGCGGCGTGAAGGCCGCCACCGACCTCATCGAGGCCGCCCAGAACGAGATCATGACACCGAAACCGACCTCGGCGCATGACGTGAGGCTGGTCGACACGTTCGACTCGCTCTACCGCACCTATATCGCCGACCGCCGAGCCACCGAGGCGCGCCTCGCCAAAGGCGAAAAGGCCGAGCTCAACGAGACCATGCTCAACGGCTCTCCTGTGTCTGAAACGATTGCCGATTTCACACGACCGAACCTGATGGACTCGTGCGCAGTACCTGCGCAGTTCTGACCCGGTCAGCCCGGCACCTGTAGCGCCCGGTACGGGTTCAGTCCACTGCGAACCAGCCGCGCTCCTCGGTCCAGCGCTTCACCACTCGGGCGGGACTCCCCACAGCCACGCAGTAATCGGGAAGCTCACCGGTGACCACCGAATTGGCGCCCACCACCACGTGCTTACCGATGCGCGCCCCCGGCAGCACCACGCTTCCGTAACCCAGCCAGGCACCGTCGCCGATGATGACCGAGCGCTCGGGCATGGACTGCTGCGAGATCGGTCGGGTGACATCGCGGTAATCGTGGTTCTGGTCGGTGATGTACACGTTGTGCCCGGTCCACACGTCGTTGCCGATGACGATCTCGAAGTGGCCAACGATGCCGCTGCCCTTGCCGATCAGGCAACGGTCTCCGATCTTGACCACCGGATCACTGATGCATGCCTGCCCCGGCACCATGCCCGCAGAGAGCGTGACCTGAGGGCCGATCATCGTTGCGTTGCCGATGTGGATGAACTGCTCGTTGAAGATGGTGTTGGTCGGAAAGCAGATCACGCTGCGTTCCCCGAAGGCCCCGAAGCGTCGACCCCGTTTGCTCAACGGCCCGATCGCGGCGCACTCGACAGCGGTCTCCCATGCCCAGTGCACAGCCTCGCCAGCGGCTCGCTTCACGATGCCACTGAGGCGGTTCGACAGAGTGGGCGACTGCGGGGGACGGTCAAGCACGCAGCGCACGCTACCCCCCGCTGCCGCCCAAGCGATTACCCTCGCTCGGTATGGGGCACATCCAGTACGCGGTCGATGACGGCATCGCGACGATCACCATCGATCGCGCCGAGAAGAAGAACGCGATGACCTACGCCATGTTGGGCGAGTTCATCGAGACCGTCGGCCACGCCGCCGGTGACACCGCAGCGCGGGTCATCGTGCTCACCGGCCGCCCCGGGGCCTTCTGCGCCGGCACCGATCTGGCCGACCTCGCCACCATCCCGGGCGCCGAGCGCGGGTTGCGCGGCACCGCCGAAGAACAGCACAAATGGTGGCCACTGTTGCAGTGCCCGCAACCGATCATCTGCGCCATCGATGGCCCTGCCGTTGGCATGGGTGCAGAGTTCACCTCGCAGTGCGATATCCGCCTGGGCACACCCAACGCCCGCTTCGCCTGGAACTTCGTACACCGCGGTCTGGTCCCCGATACCGGGGCCGGTACGTGGCTCCTGCCGCGCCTCATCGGTCTCCAGAACGCCCTGCGGTTGCTCTACACCGGCGACTTCATCAGCGCCGATCAGGCATTGGCGCTCGGCTACCTCGCCGAGATCGTCCCGTCCCCTGATCTCCTCGACCGGGCCTACACGCTGGCCGCCGCCATCGCCGCTGGCTCGCCGCACAGCCAACGGCTGATCAAGTCGCTCGTCTACGAAGGCCTCACCAGCTCTGTCGAGGCGCACATGCAACGCCATACCGACGCCATGAGCGCCTGCTTCAAGAGCGACGACCACCGCGAAGGCGTGGCGTCGTTCCTCGAACGTCGCCCCGCCACGTTCACCGGTCGCTGACCGCCGCCCCACCCGAAAGAGACTCCACAATGACGCTCACCCAGACCCCACTCGGCCCGGTCCGAGGAGTCGACCGCGGTGCCACCAGCGTGTTCAAGGGCATCCGCTTCGCCACCAGCAGCCGGTTCGGCCAGCCGCAGTTGGTCACCGGTTGGGACGGCGAGCTCGACGCCACCACATTCCGTGCGCAGTGCCATCAGACCCCGGGCATGATGGAACGCACCTTCGGCGGCAGCTCCTTGGCGATGGACGAGGACTGCCTGTTCCTCAACATCTACACGCCGGCATGCGACGACGCGCGCCGGCCCGTGTTGTTCTGGATCCATGGCGGGGCCTTCGTCAACGGCAGCGGGGCCACGCCGTGGTACGACGGTTCGTCACTGGCGTCTCGCGCCGACGTCGTGGTGGTCACGATCAACTACCGACTCGGCGCATTCGGCTATCTCGGCGAGCTGAACCTGGGCACCTACGACCAGATCGCTGCGTTGCGCTGGGTCCAGACCGCCATCGGGTCCTTCGGTGGCGACGCCGACAACGTCACGATCTTCGGCGAGTCCGCAGGTGGCTCGGCGGTGGTCAGCCTGCTCGCCGCACCGTCGGCCGACGGGCTGTTCCACCGGGCATGGGCAATGAGCCCGTCCATCGCCCAGCTGCGCAATGCCGAACGGGGCGAACAAGCCGAGGCCCAATTCCTGGAGGCAGCCGGGGTGTCGTCGCGAGACGAAGCCGCAGCCCTGTCGGCAGAGGCAATGTTGACAGCTCAAAACGAGCTCTTGCGCGATGTCGGCGCCGGGTTCTCGGGCTTCTCCCCCACCTCTGGCACCGAGCTCATTCCTACAAGCATTCGTAGCGCAGCCGCTGCCAACGACGTGCCGTTCGTGCTGGGCACCACCCGCGACGAGATGCAACTGTTCGCCATGTTCAATCCGGCCATCGCCTCGCTCGACGACAACGGGCTCCAACAATTCTTCGCTCAACGGTTCGGCGACCGCAGCGGTGTGGCACTCGAGCAGTACCGCGAACACCGGCCCGGCGCGACCAACACGCTGCTGGCGGCTGCGATGCAGACCGACGAGACGTTCCGGGTGCCCGCCTGGCGCCTCGCTGAGGCCCGCCACGCTGCTGGCGCTCCAACGTGGATGTACTGGTTCACGTGGGCGTCCACGGCCCTCGACGGCGCGCTCGGCTCATGCCACGGGCTGGATATTCCGTTCGCGTTCCACAACCTGCACCGCAAGGGCGTCGATGCCTTCACGGGTGCCGGCGGCGATCGAACCACGGTTGCCGACTCGTATGCAGATGCGCTCACCGCGTTCGCGCGCGATGGCCACGCCGGGTGGCAGGCCTACGACCCTGCAATTCGCCCCACCCTTCGCATTGACGCCACCACCACGTTGGTTGACGATCCCGAGCAGGCGCTGCGCGAGCTGTGGTTCCACCGCTGATTCGGCCCACCGTCGTCTTCCCCGAACATCCCCACTGACCGGCCCGCGTTCGGGCATCTGCTCCTGTCATTGGCCGGTGTGTCCTGGTGCTCCACGACGTGCCCGGAACCGGCGACCGAGGCGTCCTGAGGCGCGCCTGCGATACTGCACCGATGGAACAACAGAGCGAGTTCGATTCCATCGTCGAGGTCACCTACGCCTATGCCGCCGGCATCGACCGGCGAGACTGGGATATGTACCGTGAGGTGTTCACCGATCCGTGCGAGTTCGACTTCAGCTCGTTCAACAGCGCAGCACCGGCCACGTTCACGCCCGACCAATGGACGGCTGGCGTGCGGGCCGTCAACGGCAGCTTCGATGCAACGCAGCATCAGATGACCAACCATCTCGTGCAGTTCCACGATGCCGATCACGCCACCTGCGTCGTTGAACTACGCGCCCAGCACTGGTTCAGCCCGATCACAATGGCCGAGTTCGGCCTGCCCGACACCGTGAACTGGTGCGAGCTGGGAGGCCACTACACCAACTCGATGAGCCGTGCCGACGGCATCTGGCGCATCAGCCGCTGTCACCTCACGGTTCGCTGGCGAACCGGCAACGAGGGCGTCTTCGACCTCGCCCGGAAGCGTTATCGCTGATCCGAGGTGAACGCCCCGCGAGGCGCAGCGATAGCATGCTGGCGCGGATTTGTGGCCGGTATCCGGCGCTTCACTC
>WLMZ01000108.1 GCA_009726095.1 Actinomycetota bacterium | reverse complement strand
CAGTTGGTGGTGTTCGTGCCGGTGGTCATCGTGGCCTTCGTGCTCGGCGTGCGCACCGCCGACGACCTCACGGCCCGCGCCTTTGCATTGAACGTGGCGGTGGTCTGCACCGGCTTCGTCTACGAGTGCACGATGATCGCGCTGTGGGGTCGTACCATCGGAAAGTTCGCGCTGGGTACCCGCGCCGTGCGGGTCGACACCGCCGGCGGTGTGCTGTGGTCGTCGTCGGCAATCCGCGCCCTGGTGCCGCTCGCCGCCGGGGTCATCCCGGGTATCGGCTTTGCGCTGAGTATTGCGGTCTACGCGACAGCGATGTTCGACAAGCGTCAGCAGGGTTGGCACGACAAGGCGGCTGGCACCATCGTGGTGCTCAACGCATCGGTCTGACGCCGAACAGATTTTCAGTGAAATGCGTGCTGAGTTCCCGGTAGGGATCAGCCGATGATCACCACGACGTCGCCGGCGCCGACCGTTGCACCGGCAACGACCTTGATCTCCTTGACGGTGCCGGCCCGTTCGGCCGCAATCTGGTTCTCCATCTTCATCGCCTCGAGCACGACAACGGATTGCCCGACCTCGACCTCGTCACCCACCGCGACGAGGATCTTTACAATCGTTCCCTGCATGGGTGCGGTCACGTTGCCGCTGCCACCACCGGTTGCACCAGCTGCCGCGCTGGCAGAACGCGCCGGCTTCTTGGCGGCCTTCGCTCCCGATGCTGCGACGACGGTCTGGCCCTCGGGGACCCACATCTTCACATCGAAGCGCTTGCCGTTGACCTCGACGGTGGTGTTGCGCTGCACGAGCGGACCGGAGTCGTCGCCCTCGGCGGCAACCGGCGGCTTCGGCGCCTCGATGCCGCTGAGATCGAGGACCTCTTCGACCCATTTCGTGCTGTGCTGCATGGACTGGAAGTCGGGGTGGCGCAGGATCGCAAGATCGGCCGGGATGGTGGTGGCGACGCCTTCGATGACCATCTCATTGAGCGCGCGAATGGTACGTGCGATCGCGGTGGGGCGATCCTTGCCCCACACGACGAGCTTGCCGATGAGGTTGTCGTAGTACTGGCTGATCTCGTCGCCGGCCTCGTAACCGCCATCGAAGCGAACGCCGAAGCCGTCGGGTGTGGAGAGTTTGGTGATGGTGCCGGGGCTGGGCAGGAACTTGCCGCCGGCCGGGTTCTCGGCGTTGATGCGGATCTCGATGCTGTGCCCGTAGCGCGAGGCGGTGACCTCGGCCTGGGTCATCGGCAGCGTCTCGCCGCTGGCGACGCGGATCTGCCACTCGACCAGATCGATGCCGGTGATCTCCTCGCTGACGGGGTGCTCCACCTGCAGACGGGTGTTCATCTCGAGGAAGAAGAAATCGCCGTCCTGATAGATGAACTCCACGGTGCCAGCGTTGTAGTAGCCCACGGCCTTGGCGACCTTGATCGCGGCCTCGCCCATGGCTTCCTCGACACCGTCGGGCAGCGCGGTCGCAGGGGCTTCCTCCACGAGCTTTTGGTGACGCCGCTGGGCCGAGCAGTCGCGTGTGCTGATCCAGACGATGTTGCCGTGCTGGTCGCCGACGAGCTGCACCTCGATGTGGCGTGGCCACGTGAGGTAGCGCTCGACGTAGATCTCGTCGCGCCCGAAATAGGCCTTGGCCTCGCGTTGGGCGCTCTCGACAGCAGCCTGCACCTCGGATGGTCCGTGGACCACCTTCATGCCGCGGCCGCCGCCGCCGAAGGCGGCCTTGATCGCGACAGGCCAGCCGTTGGAGTTGCCGAACTCGACGATCTCCTCGGGGCCCTTGGCGAACTCGGTGGTACCGGGGACGATGGGCGCGCCACCCGCAAGTGCTGCCTTGCGGCTGCTGACCTTGTCGCCCATGACATCGACCGCGCCGGGAGGGGGTCCGATGAAGGCCACGCCCATCTCGGCAATGGCGCGGTTGAAATCGGGGTTCTCGCTGAAGAAGCCGTAGCCGGGGTGCACGCCGTCGGCGCCGCTGATACGGATGGCGTTGAGGATGGCCTCGGTGTTGAGGTAGCTCTCGGCGGCGGTCTGGCCCCCGAGCGCGAAGGCCTCGTCGGCGAGGCGGACGTGCAACGCATTTCGGTCGAGTTCGCTGTACACCGCCACCGTGGCGATACCCAGCTCTCGCGCCGCCCGGATGACTCGGACGGCGATCTCTCCACGGTTGGCGATCAGGATCTTCTTCAGCACCCGGCAATACTGGCCGCTCAGCACCCGTGATTGCCACCTGACGGACCGAATACCCTGTGGACCTAGGCTGCCGGGATGCCCGATCATGCATTGCCAGCCGAACCACCCACTGGCCTGCCGGCTGACTGGCCGACTGATTGGCCCACCGTGTGGCCTGCTGGTTGGCACGTGCGTGCCGTGGCTGAGACCGGCTCCACCAACGCCGACCTGCTCGCTGCCGGTGCGGCAGGGGCGCCACACCGCACGGTATTGGCGGCCGGCCACCAGACAGCGGGCCGTGGCCGGCTCGACCGGCGGTGGGAGGCGCCCGCAGGCGCCAACCTGCTGGTCAGCATCCTGTTGCGCGAGGTTCCCGAGTTCGCGCACGAGCTGACCCAGCGCATCGCGCTGGCGGCGCAGGCCGCATGCCAGTCGGTGGCGAACGTGGACGCGGCGCTGAAGTGGCCCAACGATCTGCTCGTCGACGGCGCAAAGCTGGCCGGCGTGTTGGCCCAGACCGGTACATCGCCGGCAGGTGACTTCGTGGTGGTTGGTATCGGGATCAATGTCGGCTGGGCCCCACCGGACGCGGCGCAACTCGGTGCGTCCGTGTCGCCGGGTCAGGTGCTGCACGCCATGCTCGCTGCGTACGACGCCCTGCCCGAATCGATCACCGACCGCTATCGCGAACAGCTTGCGACCATCGGCCAACAGGTCCGTGTCGAACTCCCGGGTGATCGGTTGCTCGTCGGCCGCGCCATCGATGTCGAGCCCGACGGGCGCCTGGTCGTGCTCGACGACTGTGCCATCACGCACCGCATCGATACCGGCGACGTGATCCACCTTCGCCCCGCTGGCTGAGACGGTATTGAGTAGGGCCACCGGCCGACGCCTCCGTGCTCGCCAATGTGGTCGGAGACGACGGGCGAGCCGGACGCGCCGCACGCACCCGCATCGCTGCCGCCTCGCAGTGGTCCGCGCCGGACCTTGTTGATGTCGAGACCGTCTCCGTGCTCCGGAAGCGCTGGCGCGCTGGAGACCTCACGGCGCGACGATTCCGATCGGCGGTCGGTGACTTGCTGTCACTTCCGATCGCCCGCTTTCCGGCCGGCCCCTTGATGATCCGGGCCTACGAGCTTCGTGCGAACGTGGCCCCATCCGACGCCACCTACATTGCTCTTGCCGAGGGCCTCTCGTGCCCACTCGTGACGGCTGACGCTCGACTTGCCCGAGCGCGCGGCATCAACTGCGCAGTCGACGTCCTGGTCTTTTGACCGTTTGACCGACCCACCCATACCTGCCTGACCGCGTTGAGCGTTCTGTGTCGATCTGTGTACTTGCATTGACAACGACGATCGGGCACTCGGCGCGCATGTTGGTTTCCTATTCCTGTCTAGTATGGTAGACACATAACGGGAAGAGACCTTCTTCGGCTGGTTGAACTCGCAGGGTGCGTGCAACTCCGCCAACGTGGCTCTCACGTCATAGTCCGGTGTCCTAGCGGCTGCCAGACCGTGATCCCAGTCCACCGAGGGTAAGACATCCCGACCGGCACTCTCCGGTCGATTGAACGAGCCCTCGAACCCTGCCTCGGGAAAGGATGGCTTCGATGACCGCGTCCAAGACGTACACCGCAATCTACGACCACGACGCCGACGACAATGCTTGGAACGTCCGCATCAAGGGACTCACCGGTTGCCAAACCTACGGGCGCAGCATCAGACAAGCTCAAAGCCGCATCCGCGAAGCGCTTTCGCTCTGGCTCGACACCGCCCCGGCACAACTCAACGTCCGTGACCAGTTCCCAGCGCAACTTGCAACCGTCGCAGACGGCGTCACCCGCGCTCGCGGCGTTGCCGAGCGTGCTGGAGCAAAAGCACAACAACAGACGATCGAAGCGGTCAAAGCGCTCACCGACCTCGGACTCAGCCGCCGCGACGCTGCCGAGCTCCTGGGACTGTCGCACCAGCGCGTCCACCAACTCCTCGAAGCGAGCTGATTGACGGTCACCGAGCTGATTGACGGCGCTGAATTTTCTGCGGCGACATTCGCACTTGCGCCCGAAGCGAATACCGGGCACTCGGAGCTCTTTCGCGGAGACCGGAACCCGTGACCTCATGGGCGTTCGGGTTCGAGCGCGGATGCGCCGTTCGGTACTCGTCGGCCATGGTCGGACTGGCAGTAGATCCGTGCCCTCACGGGCTCACCCCAACTGCCGGAACGCCCTGAGCCGGCGCTCTGCTCGTTGATGAGCTCTCCGCAACGTGCCGGTAGGGGCGTGTTCACTCATGCCGACCAGACCCACCCCGAGCTGCCGCTCTGGGTGCATCCCGAAAGACGCGAACCGAGCAGAACGCGCTCCGATCGACGGCGAAGTGACGAAGGCCCTGCGCCAATGGGTGACCGTGTTGCCGATGGGGTGACGACTACCGTGCGGGGTCGTGCACATCGCGCCCTCCGCCCTCGAATCGGCGCAACCCCCGCGTTCACCAGATCGGGGCACGGTCGCGCCCGTACGGGGTCGTCGCCCCCGCCGTCTGCGCTCATTGCTGGCGTCGGTCGCAGTGGTGGCGGTGGTCAGCGCGAGCGGTGTGATGGTGGCTGCCAACCATCAGGTCGACCGCATCGCGCGCATCCCCGGGCTTGGGGCCGTGCTCAGTCCATCGAGCGCCAACGTCGAGAACTTTCTGCTCGTCGGCTCCGACAGCCGCGAGGGCATCGATCCCAACTCGCCCGACTACGGCGGAATCGGCGGGACCGCCGACGTGTCCGGGCATCGCAGCGACACCATCATGGTGCTGCGGCGCAGCCGCAGCGGCGGCCCGGCATCGCTGTTGTCGATTCCGCGCGACCTGTGGGTGGAGATCGCCGGCACCGGCAAGAAGAGCCGCATCAACAGTGCGTACCAGGCCGGTCCGGCCGCACTCATCCAGACCGTGCAGACAGCCCTTGGCCTCCCCATCCACCACTATGTGGAGATCGATTTCCAGGGCTTCAAGTCGCTGGTCGACGCAATCGGTGGCGTGCAGGTGTGCTTCGACGCTCCGGCGCGTGATGAGCACACCGGCCTGTACATCGCGGAGCCGGGCTGCTACGTGCTCGGCGGTGTGCAGGGCCTGGCCTACGCCCGGAGCCGCTACTACGAGACCTATGTGAACGACACCTGGGTACGCGACGGCACCTCAGATCTCGGCCGGATCAAGCGGCAGCAGCAGTTCATCAACACCGCGATGCAGGCGGCCGTCGCCTCGGTCAAAGGCAACCCGTTGCGGACGGGCGATGTGTTGAGGGCCAGCACGGGCGCGGTGCGCTTCGACGACCAACTCGATGTACTCGGCACGGCTGCGTCGCTGCGGGGTGCCGTGGCCGGTGGTCTCGCCCCGTTCTCGCTACCGGTCGTCGGCAAGACGATCGGCGGCAACGCCGTGCTGTTGCTCGGCGACGGGGCGCAGGCCTACCTCGACTACTTCAGCGGCGTCAGCAACGCGCCCCCCGCTTCGTGATGGTGCGTGCGAGCTCCAGCGCATTCTCTGCAAGGTTGCCTGTGGGGCCGCGGCGCGCAAGACTCACCCACGTATGAAAGCTCTCATCCTTGCTGGCGGTGCTGGCACGCGTCTGCGTCCGATCACCCACACCAGTGCCAAACAGCTGGTGCCGGTGGCCAACAAGCCCATTCTCTTCTACGGCATCGAGGCCATGGCGGCTGCTGGCATCACCGAGATCGGCATCATCGTGGGCGATACCCGCGTCGAGGTCATGGCTGCGGTCGGTGATGGCGCCCAATTCGGTGTGCATGTCACCTACATCCCCCAGGACCAACCGCTCGGCCTGGCTCACTGTGTGCTCATCGCCCACCCGTTCCTCGGCGACGATGATTTCGTCATGTATCTCGGGGACAACCTGCTCGAGCAGGACCTGAGCGCATTCGTGAGCGCCTTCGAAGAAGCTCGTGGTGCAAGTTCGCCGCCAACGGCACAGATCCTGTTGAAGAAGGTGCCCGATCCCCATCGCTTCGGTATCGCCACGCTCGATGCCCAGGGCAATGTGGTGCACCTGGTCGAGAAACCTGCCGATCCGCCCAGCGATCTCGCGCTTGTGGGCGTGTACCTGTTCGACAAGACCATCCACACCGCCGTTGCATCCATCGAGCCCTCGCCGCGCGGCGAACTCGAGATCACCGATGCCATCCAGTGGCTCATCGATCAGGGCTACCGGGTGCGTTGCGAACTGCTCACCGGGTGGTGGATCGACACGGGCAAGCTCACCCCTTTGCTCGAGGCCAACCGGTTATTGCTCGAGAAGATTGCGCTCCGTATCGACGGCACGGTCGACGACGCATCCATCATCGATGGACGCGTCATCATCGAAGCCGGTGCAGTGGTCACCAACTCCACCATCCGCGGGCCGGTGGCCATCGCCGCCGGGGCACGCATCACTGACAGCTTCATCGGACCGTTCACCGCTATCGGCGTCGACTGCGAGGTCACCAACAGCGAGGTCGAGCACTCCGTCATCATGACCCGCAGTACCATCACCGACATCCCCCGCCTCGAGGACAGCCTCATCGGCAAGGAGGCCGTCGTCGCCCGCACACAGCGCCGCCCACGGGCCCTGCGCCTGATGGTCGGCGATCATTGCCAAATCGATCTGGAGTGACCAACTGATGCCAAACGTGTACGAAAGCGACCGCATTGCCGGAGCATGGATCGTGGAACCCACCATCCATGGCGACCAACGCGGCATGTTCATCGAGACCTATCGCCGCGAATGGTTTCCCAACGGGCGCGAGATGATCCAGGGCAACCGGGCCAACCGCCAGCAGGGCGCGGTGGTGGGTCTGCACTATCACCTCCATCAGGCCGACTACTGGTACGTCCCGTTCGGCACCGCACGCGTCGTGCTGCACGACCTGCGCGAGGGCGGACCCACCGACGGCAACACGCTGTGCCTCGACCTCAGCGGCGAGAACCATGTCGGCATCTTCATCCCGCCGGGCGTCGCCCACGGTTTCGCGGCGATCACCGACATGGTCATCACCTATCTCGTCGATGGGTACTACAACCCGCAGGACGAACTGGGCGTGATGTGGAACGATCCGGCGATTGCCGGCGATTGGGGCGTCACCGACCCCATCCTGTCGGCGCGCGACGAGGCCAACCCACTGCGCGCCGATCTGCCCGCCGGTCGCCGCCCGTATTGGCAGATGCGCACGTGAGGCAGTTCGTCACCGGTGGCGCCGGATTCATCGGCTCGAACTACGTCCGCCACATCCTGGCCACCAGCGACGATTCCGTCACGGTGTACGACGCGCTCACCTACGCCGGCAACCTCGAGAACATCCGCGATCTCATCGACGATGCTCGTTGCCGGTTCGTGAAGGGCGACATCTGTGACCAAGACGCTGTGCTCGCAGCCATGCAGGGGCACGACGCCGTCGTGCACTTCGCGGCCGAGACCCACGTGGACCGCTCGATCAAGGACGGCCACTCGTTCGTGCTCACCAACTGCTTCGGCACCAACGTGATGTGCGACGTCGCCCGCCAGATCGGCGTCGAGCGTTTCCTGCACATCTCCACCGACGAGGTGTACGGCTCGATCGAGGATGGTTCGTTCAGCGAGACCGATTCGCTCGGCCCGCGCTCGCCGTATTCTGCGGCGAAAGCCGGCAGCGATCTCATCGCGCTCAGCTACTACACCACGCACGGCCTGCCGGTGCTGGTGACCCGTTGCAGCAACAACTACGGGCCGTACCAGTTCCCCGAGAAGCTCATCCCGTTGTTCACCACCAACCTGCTCGATGGGCTCAAGGTGCCCCTGTACGGCGATGGTGGCAATGTGCGCGACTGGATCCACGTGCATGACCACAACACCGCTGCAGAGCTGGTGCTGCGGCAGGGCAACCTCGGCGAGGTGTACAACATCGGCGCGGGCAACGAGGTCACGAACAAAGAGATCACCTATCGGTTGCTCGAACTCACCGGGCGCGACGAGAGCTTCATCACCCCGGTGGCCGATCGGCTCGGGCACGACCGTCGGTATTCGATCACCCACGACAAGGTGACCGCACTTGGTTGGAAGACCGAACGGAACTTCGTCGACGGCCTTGCCGAGACGGTCGAGTGGTATCGCAGCAACCGTGCATGGTGGGAACCGCTCAAGGCCCGGGCCTCGTTCTGATGCGTGTCCTGGTCACCGGAGCAAGTGGCCAACTGGGTCGCGACGTCGTTCTGGCCTGCGAGGCATCGGGCGACACGGTGTTCGGCGTCGACCGCGCCCGACTCGATGTCACCGATCGTGATCAGGTGCTGGCTGCCATCACCGGCCTCGCCCCCGATGCCGTGATCCATTGCGCCGCCTGGACGGCCGTCGATGCGTGCGAGAGCGACCCCGAGCGAGCGTTCATCGCCAACGCACTCGCCGTGCGTTGGGTGGCCGAGGCGTGCGATCGTGTGCAGGCGCATCTCGTGCATGTCAGCACCGACTATGTGTTCGACGGCACCAAACCCACCGCCTATCACGAGTGGGACACGCCGAATCCGCAGTCGGTCTACGGATCCACGAAGTTGGCGGGTGAGCACGAAGCGCTGATGCTCGGGGTCGGTGCTGCTGTCGTGCGTACCAGTTGGGTATGTGGCGAGTACGGCAACAACATGGTCAAGACCATCATGCACCTGGCCGAGCACCGCCCCGAGTTGAGCTTCGTCGACGACCAGCGCGGGCACCCCACGTTCTGCGCCGACCTAGCGCCGGTCCTGCGACGCCTGGCCTGCGACCGGCGCAGCGGCGTACACCACGTCACCAACCAGGGCGACGTCAGTTGGTATGAGTTTGCCCAGGCCGTGGTGGTGGCCACCGGGCGTTCCGCTGAAATGGTGCGTCCCATCGCCACCGCCGATCTGCAGCCGCCGCGTCCAGCCGCCCGGCCGGCCAACAGCATGCTGGACAATGTCGTCCTGCGTGCCTCTGGTCTGGCACTGCTGCCCGACTTTCGTGAATCGCTCGCAGGGCTGGTGGCTCGTCTCTAGACCACTCACGTTGGCTCCCACGAGTGCCTGGCTGCCGATGTGGGTGGGAATCTTGACGAAAATTTGTCGTTTGTGACTAGACAGATTCGCGCTACCTGTGGTGTGATCAAAGAGAGCTGCCGTTCAGCGATAGCGGCTCATTTCATCGTCAAGAAGCGGCGCGATTGGACCCAATCCATGGAACTTGAGTCCGTAGTCAAAGGCGTACGGCGGCGCTGGTGGATTGTGATCCTGCTGCTCGTCGTCGGCATGTTGGTTGCCGCAGTGGCACCTCCGGGAGTTGACTCCGCCGATGCGAAGCGGTTCTCGGCTACGCACACCTTGCTGCTGTCGAAGGTGACTGGCGACGGCTCCGCTGCGTCACTCACGACGGCAGACGTCGTGCTGTTCGCAACCACCGGTGAGGTTCCCAAGCGTGCGGCGCAACTGCTGGGCTATGCCGGATCCCCGCCCGATCTTGCCGCCGAGGTAAAGGTCACTGTTGACTCCGCCACCGGGTCAGTCCGGTTTACCACGACACAGCCATCGCCAGAGCAGGCGGTTGCCGTGGCAGACACGTTCGCGGAGCAACTGATCTCGTACCTTGTCGAACGTGAGGACGTGCTGCGGCTTGGGCGCATTGATGATTCCTTGCAGCGACAGAGCGACCTGAGCGTCAAGATCACCGCGCTGCAGGCCCTGTTGGCGCAGAAACCCGATGATGCGGTGCTTGCCGACCAACTCGCCGGATTGAACCGGTCGTACAGCAGCGAATTTGAGAACTATGACCGGTTGCAGAGCACCTCGTACCAGACCATCCTGGTCACCGTCGAGGCTGCGCATGCCGCGCTCGTTGACCCGGCGAGGTCGTTGGTGCCGTCCACGCGTGGCAGCCGGGGCGTGCTCGGTGCACTTGTTGGCGCCATTCTCGGGGTTGGCGTCGTAACCATTCTCAACCGTGTCGATCGGCTGATCCGCTCGCAGGCCGAGGCAGAGAGAGCGTTCGGCATGGAATGCCTCGCCGTGATTCCGGAGGTGAAACAAGCGCCCACCGGTCTGGTCGTTGTACCCGAGCGACAGGACTCGCTCGCCGTGGCCTTTCGGCGGTTGCGTACGGTGGTGGCCTTTGTCGAGCAGCAGACATCGCACAAGGACGGTCGGCCACCGGTGATTGTGGTGGTCTCCGCTGGGTCCGGTGATGGCAAGACGACGCTGGTGGCCAACCTGGCGGCGGCGTTTGCCGAAAGTGGGGTGGTCGCCGTGGCCGTGAACACCGACTTTCGTCGGCCCACGCTCTCGACCTATGTCACGGGCAAGGCGTCTGACACCTATTCGGTGGTCGCCGCCGACGTGGCCACGCTGCCCGTCGAGTTGTTGCTCGACAAGGGCACGATCGACAACCTCTACCTGCTCGATCTTGCGGGCTTGGAGAATCCTCCTGTCGATACCGTGCGTATCACCGCGAGTTTCTTCTCCAAGATGGCCGACATCGGTGCCGGCGTGATCATCGTGGATACTTCACCCGTTGACTCGACGGCCGAGGCGCTGTCGATGATCGTCGAGGCAGACGTGGTGTTGGTCGTAGCCCGGGTCAACCACACCGACGCAGCGGCCGCCCATCGCACCGCAGAAAGCGTCAAGGCGCTTGCGCCTCAGCGGGTGATGTTCGCCCTCATAGACGAGATCTCCGCACATGCAAGCCGTGAATACGGGCGCTATGCCGTGGTCTACGCCGGGCCCGAGCGTCGGCGCGGTGGCGGAGATCGCCCCGCTCTCGAGCGAGACAGCACCGCCCGCGCTGCCGATGTGTCGGTGGATTCGGCGGCAGGTCTGGAGCAGACCGGTTCGCTTCCGGGTTGACCAAGAGCCGTGCCGCCTCAGCTCGGCGCGCGGTCGGCTTCGGCGCGGTTGGCGAGATACCAGTCGAGTGTGTTGCGCAGGCCCTGTTCGAAGGGCATGCGGGCGCGCCAGCCAAGAATGGTCTCGGCGCGCTCTACCGAGACGCGACGACGTGGTTGGCCGTCGGGTTTGCTTGCGTCCCACACCAATTTGCCCTCGAACCCCACCGTCTTGGCGATGGTCTCGACCGTTTCGCGGATGGTGACCTCGTGGTCGTTGCCGATGTTGATCGGATCGGTACCGACATGATCGCCGGCAGCGAGCACGATGGCGTCAGCGGCGTCGTCGACATAGAGATACTCGCGGCTTGCAGTTCCTGTTCCCCACACCTCGATGGAATCGGCACCTGATTCCTTGGCCTCGACGCAT
>WLMZ01000107.1 GCA_009726095.1 Actinomycetota bacterium | reverse complement strand
GTTCGGGGAAGTCGAACATGGACCATGGTATCGAACTGGTGTTCGATTGTCAACCCAAAGTGTCAGAATCCTCCGGGGAATCCGGGAGACCCCACAGGACCAATGAACTCCCGATCATCCTCGCGACGGGGTGTAGCAAAGCAAGCAAGCAACGGGCACAACGCAGCAAGCAGCGCAACGCAGCAAGCAGCGCAACGGGCGCAACGCAGCGAGCAGCGCAACGCAGCAGCGCAGCGACGAACCAGTGGGTTGGGCGACTTGCCCGCGGTCGCGTTTCCGGGGAACCGGGGAGCAGGGGAGCAGGGGAACCGGGGAACCGGGGAACCGGGGACCCGGGGAACCGGGGAACCGGGAACCGGGAACCGGGGAGCCGGCACTCATCGACCGCGACAGTTTGCGTAGCGAACTTGGTGTCGTCGGGAGCCGACCGCGGACCGGGGTGGGTCTGGTGGAAACCGTCGATGACGACATCGTCGCCATCCTCGAAACTATTGATCCCGTGCAGGACAAAGGTTGTGCCGGCCTTGAACCAAAGGATGACATCGAGGCCACCACAGCGCGGGATGATCTCACACCGGGTGGGCAATGCTGCGCAGTTCGGCCGCTACGCCCCGGTGGGATACGGATGGCTGGTTTACGGCTCGCAGTTGCTGGCCATGCGGCCGACGATGTGCGTGGTCATGCTGTCCTCGGATGCGTCAACACAGGTTGGTTGCGCCGCATCACAGGGCGTTGCCGGTGAGCCGGCCGATGCCGAGCGAGATGGCCAGGGCGAGGCTTCCGCCGATGAAGACGCGCACGGCAGCGCGTCGTTGCGGTGCTCCGCCCAGGCGAGCGCCCAACGCCCCGAGGATGACGAGTCCGACGAGCGTGATGGACATGGTCAGCCAGACCCGCAGCGCCGACGACACGAGCAACACGACAATGATCGGTAACGCGGCTCCCGCGGAGAAGCTGACCGCCGACACCACGCTGGCCTCGACCGGTTTGGCGAGGTTGTCGGGATCGAGCCCGAGTTCGTCGCGCACGTGCACGGCCAGACGATCCTGCATGGACAATTCGTCGGCCACCTGACGGGCGAGACCCTCGCTGAGGCCCCTCGATCGGTAGATCCCGACGAGCTCCTCGTGTTCGGCTTCGGGGGTAACCGCGAGCTCGAGCTGCTCGCGGGCGATATCGGAGCGTTCGCTGTCGAGCTGCGAGCTGACTGACACGAATTCGCCGGCGGCCATCGACAGGGCACCAGCGGTGAGCCCGGCGATCCCGGCAACGAGGATGGTGCTGCGCGAACTGCCCTTTGCCGCAGCGACGCCCACGATCAGGCAGGCGGTGGAGATGAGCCCATCGTTGGCGCCGAGCACCGCAGCGCGCAGCCATGCGGCGCGGCTGCCGAGGTGGCGTTCGGCCGAGCCGTGTGCGCTCATCGCGAAGGGAAAGGTCATGGCGTTGATTCTCGTGGCTGAGGTGCTTTTTCGGCAGGGTCGTAGGTCACTTCCGATGCATCCATGCCCGAGACCTCTTTTCGGAGATGGCGTCCCAGAGCATCGGCCACTCCTGATCGATGGTGGATCGTTCGACGCGCTGCAGGGTGATCAGCTCGCCGCAGCACACTGCCAAAGAAGGCATCGTCGAGGCAGTACGACGGAGCCACTCCTCGGCAGCGACAGCATCGTGGTGGTCGCCGAGTGTTCTCTGCAGCGCCGCGAGGCCAGCGGCAAAACGTACCGCCGGCCGAGCGACCAACGGTACGACCGCTTCGGTGGCGTAGCGGCAGCGCTTCACCCGGATGCGGATGTCGTGCAGCGCGGTTTCGTCGGTGCCCGCGTCACGTG
The DNA here is from genome assembly GCA_009726095.1 of Actinomycetota bacterium. Classification (GTDB taxonomy): domain Bacteria; phylum Actinomycetota; class Acidimicrobiia; order Acidimicrobiales; family Ilumatobacteraceae; genus WLMZ01. Next base: position 9,723 of record WLMZ01000107.1, on the reverse strand, counting down.
CTTGGTTTGCCGTGCGTACTGCATCGGCCAAGGAATGCCAGGTGTTCCGAACGAACTCGAGCCCCACGTCGCGGGCGCGGCGCGCCAGGTGCTTGTGGGCTGCTGCCAGGAACACAGGTGAGCCTGCTGCTGCGACGAGCATCACGATGAGGTCGTCGTATCGGCGTGACCGCATGTCCGACAGCATTGCGTCGCGAGCAGCGACGCGTTGTCGGGCGAGTTCGTGCAGGAGCTCATCGACGCAGATCTGATCGCCGGTCGGTAGTTGAGCGCGTTGGTCCTGCAGGCGCTCGTCGAGAACATCGAGTTCGCGTACAACACCCAGGCTCGATCCGAGCCACGCCAACTCGGTGCGCAGGCTCGTGGTCCAGTTGGGGTCGAGCAGTTGCGAGAACGTGCGCAGGTCAGATCGCAGCCGGCGCGTGGCGACGCGCAGCGCGTGCACGGGCTCGGGTTCGTCGGTGAGTCTCACCCATGGGTCATTGGCGAGGAGGGCGGTGACGCCGGTGGCCAGCGTGCGCTGCACGAACTTGGATGCGTCGGCGCGTGGCGATCCAGCGTCGCTTTCGCGTCCGATCGGCTCGGGTTGCACATCGGCGGGCGCGGTGGCTCGCTCGCCCAATGCGCGGAGCAGTTTCGGGCGGGCGGGGTCATGGCCGGCGCCTGCGTCGACGAGCTGTGCGGCCAGTGACTTGAGCAGGGCGTCGCCGCGTTTGCCGCCGAGGTGGATCTCGATCTCGATCTCCCGGAACCGATCGGTCACGGTACGGCCGCTGCGCACCGCCACCTGGTCGTCGACGATCTGGGCCACGACCGCGTCGGCGTCATCGACCACGTCGTTGATACGGCGGTTGGTCAGCAGGCGCGAAACCTGTCTCAACGGGCGTGATCTCGCATGGACCCGGACGAGGTCGGCTGCGGCGGTGGGTACGTGGGTGGCGGGCCCGCTGAACGTGACCTCCTGGCGGATAAGGGTGTCCACCGAACGAGCGATCGGCAGCTTCACTGTCCACACGCCGCCCGTGCCAGGAGCGCCTCCGGGGTCGGCAACGACAGCAGCGACAGCAGCGACGGCTGGGTCGGCAGCGACCGCGGCGTCGGCGGTGTCCACGGGGTCGCCGGTGCGGTAGCGCAGCGTGATCCCGGCGCGTGCGAGCGAGAGGTCGTCGGTATCGAAATAGCGTGCATCGAGGACTTCGTGACGTGGTGGACGACAACGGAACTGCTTGGTGGTCCGATCGAACGGGGGCATCTCGAACGAGGGCGACACCGTGAACTTGGCCTCGCGCTCGATGGTCATGAGCCCGATGGCTCCCGGCTGGCGGAGATCGTTAGCCGTCGCTCGGCGACGTGACCGCCCGGGCGGGCCACCTCACAACCTGCACGATCGGATCGGCTGCAGCGCTCCATTGGTTCAGTATCCGCTCCACTGCGAGGTGTGCGCAAGAGGCTTTGGGCACCGTGGGGGATGAGTGCTGGCGACGGAGCCCTCGTCGCATGGTGGTGATGCTCACTGCGTGTCGGCCGGGTTGGGCATGCCGATGTGCTGATAGTAGAACTTCATCGCGCTGCCGATGGTGGCGAACACGTGGTCCTCGCCGACGCGATCCAGTAGGCCGTAAACGCGGAGTCGGTCTTTGACATGGCCCTTCAGCTCGGCGACCGCGAACGTGATCGACTTCGACTGCAGCTCATCAAGGAGTTCGCCCAGCATCTCTGCCGCTGTCGTGTCCACATCGGTGATGGGCTCGGCTGCGATGATCACCCACCCGATGGCCTCGCCGCGTTCAGCGATGGCCCGGCGCAGGGTGTTGGCGAAGTGATCAGCGTTCGCGAAGAACAGCGGGGCGTCGAACCGGAACAGCACCAGTCCCGGGGCCTGCCGGGCCTCGGGGTGGCGGAGCACGTCGTGGTACCCCTTGCGGTCTCCGAGCCGGCCGAGCAGCGTGCTGTGCGGTCGCCATGCGCGCCGCAGGAAGTCGATCACGGCGAGCATGATGGCCACGCCGATCCCCCGCAGCGGGCCCAGCCATGCCACGCCGACCGTTGCGAGCAACGACAGCAGCAGCTCTGAGGGTCGTACCTTCCACAGCCAGCGCAGGGACTTGATGTCGGACAGGCCCAGCGCGGCGGAGATGAGGATGGCCCCCAGCGTTGCCGCCGGTAGGTTCCGCAGGAGGCCGTGAGCGCCGACGAGGATGGCAACGATGGTGCCCGCACCGACGACACCGGTGATCTGCGTGCGTGCTCCATTGGCTTCGGCTACGGCGGTGCGGCTCACCGAGCCGCTGAGTGGGAAGCCCTGCAACAGGCCGGCGGCGATGTTGGCGGCGCCGATGGCCACCATCTCGTGGTTGGGGTCGATGTGGTCACCGCTCTTGATCGACAGCGTGCGCGAGATGGGGGCGGTGTCGGCAAGGGTGACGAAGGCCAGACCGGCCGCCGCCACCAGGAGGGCCCCGACATCGTGCATGCCGATGTCGGGGATCGAGAGCATGTGGAATCCGCTGGGGGTGGCGCCCAGGACGGTGACGCCGCGCGAGGCAAGATCGAAGGCAACCACGGCGGCGATGGAGCCGGCAACCGCAATGGCAACACCGGGAAGTTGGGGGCGCCATCGTCGGAAGGCGAAGATGATCGCGAGAGAGCCGATGCCGATGGCGGCGGCGTGGCCCTGCGCGGCGCCGTGGGCAACGTCGCGAACGAACCTCCAGATCTCATCGGGCACGCTGCCCGTCCCGTTGACGAAGCCGAACAGCTTGGGTAGTTGCCCGGCGATGATGATCAGCGCCACGCCGTTGAGGTAGCCGATTCGAACGGGCTTGGAGAGCAGCTCGGCGACGGTGCCGAGGCGGGCGAGGCCTGCGGCCATGCACAGGAGTCCGGTGAGGATCGCGAGTGTGCTGGCGAGCGCGATGGCGCGCCCGGGGTCTGCGCCGGCACCCAACAGGGGAGCGATCACGGCGGCAATCATCGGCGCAAGCGATGAGTCAGGACCCACGACGAGGATCTGAGACGGCCCAACGAGTGCGTAGACCAACAAGCCGGCGACGGTGGCGTAGAGGCCGGTGACCGGCGCCAGGCCGGCCAAGCCGGCGTAGGCCATGCCCTGGGGAACGAGCAGGGTCGTGAGCACCAGACCAGCAACGAGATCGTGGCGCAGCCACGAACGCTCGTAGCGGCGAAGCATCGCAACGCCGGGAAGCCAGCGACCAATGGTCGTGAGCCGCGTACCGGGTGGTTCGGTCATGCCACCGCGAGCGTAGTCGCGTGCTGCACCTGCTGGTGGCGCAGTGCTGGCGAGTGCCGTCTGTGGTTGGCCCGGCTTGACTGTCACAGGGGTTCACTACGATCAACCCATCATGCGAATCCTCCACACCAGTGACTGGCATCTCGGCCGCAGCTTCGGCCCGCTCTCCCTCGCCACGTCGCAGGAGGAGTTCATCGATTGGCTGGTCGACATGGTGCCCCAGGAGCACATCGATCTCGTGGTGATCGCGGGTGATCTCTACGACCGGGCCATCCCGCCGGCAGAGTCCGTGGTGCTGATGCGCGAGGCGCTCCTGCGCCTGCGCTCGGTGGGTGTTGCCGTGGTTGCCATCGCCGGTAACCATGACGGGCCCGAGCGAGTGGCGGCCTACGACGGTCTCGTCGACAGCGCCCGGGTGTACATGCGCGGCGGGTACGGGCGCACGAGTGATGTCATTACCCTCGACTTCGCTGACGGGCCGCTCGATATCGTGGCTGTGCCGTTCCTGGACCCGGTGCTCGCTCCGCTGCCGGCGCTCCCCGGACCACTCGATGCCACAGCGCTGCGCGTCGCCGCCGAGCCGGAATCCCCGGTTCGTCGCACGCACCAGAGCGTTCTCGCAGCGGCCCTGCAGTCGGCCCAACCCAATCGCCGCGCGGGCCGCTCGATCGTGGTGGCACACGCCTTCGTCACCGGTGGTGAGGTGTCCGAATCCGAGCGTCTCCTCACGGTGGGCGGCACGGCTCAGGTAGACATCTCGCTGTTCGAGGGACATTCATACGTGGCGCTTGGTCATCTGCACCGCCCACAGATGGTGGGCGGCCCCACCCGGCGGTACTCGGGCACCCCGCTGCCGTATTCGTTCTCCGAACAACATGCAAAGCAAGTCGTCATCATCGACATCGATGCGGCAGGGGTCTGTGATGTCAGCGAGATCACCGTGCCGGTTGGTCGTGGTGTCGCAACCATCACGGGCACCATGGACACTCTGCTCGGTTCGGGCCAGCACGATGATGCCGTCGGTTGCTTCGTGCGGGCGGTTGTCACCGATGTCGGTCACGTGGTTGATGCCAAGGCGCACCTGCGTGCCAGGTACCCCTTCATCACCGAGGTCGTGCTGCAGCCTGCAGCTGTGGCCGGCACCGTCGGGGCGGCACCCGAGACCGCAGGGCGCGGGCTGCTGTCGCCGCTCGACGCTGCTGGGGCTTTCTGGCGCGATGTCACCAGCGACCCCCCCGGTGCAGCAGAACTCGAACTGCTTGAGCGCGTGCTGACCGCTGCGGCCGCTGCTGGCGCTGCTGGCGCTGCTGGTGCTGCTGGTGCTGCTGGCGGGCCCCCCGGGGCAGGCGAGGCCGCGATCGGGGGGAGCCGGCGATGAGGCCGATGACCCTTCGGTTGACCGCCTTCGGCTCGTACGCGGGTAGCGAGTCGGTCGATTTCACTCGGCTCGCGGTGCATGGCCTGTTCGTGGTCAGCGGCCCCACGGGCAGTGGCAAGACCACGTTGTTCGATGCCATGGCGTACGCCCTGTACGGAAGCCTTCCTGGCGATCGCCCCGATGACGTGCGCTCGCACCACGCAGCAGCGGGCGTGCGCACCGAGGTCGAGCTGGTCTTCGAAGCCGAGGGCCATCGCTACCGGGTGACGCGCACGCCGCGCCATGACCGCCCCAAGAAGACGGGGCAGGGCAACATTTCGGTGGCGGCCACCGCTGAGCTGTATGAAGTATCCGTTGCAGGCGACATCGGCCTGGCCAGCGGCGTGCGCGATGTCGGTCTGCTGTGCACCGAACTGGTGGGTCTGTCGGTCGAGCAGTTCCAGCGCGTGGTGTTGCTCCCACAGGGCAAGTGTGCACAGTTCCTGCTCTGTCGCACCGATGAACGTCAGTCATTGCTCCAGCAGCTCTTCGGTAGCCAGCTCTATGCCCGGGCCACGCGGGCGGCGATGGACCATGCGGGCGACCTCGGCCGTGCCCTGAACGAACGTGATGCCGAGGCCGAACGCCACCGCCTCAATGCGTTCGACAGCCTGGTCGCGGTTGCCGGCGGGGTCCTCGCCGACGCCGAAGGTGCCGCACGCGACGCGCTGGCCGAGCTGGACCCAACGCTTGATCTCGACGCCATCGATGCATTGATCACCGCAGCCGAGGTGCCATTGGGGCGTCAACACATCGAGCTCGGTGAGCTTGCCGAGCGCGCCAGAGTGGCAGCCGCTGCGTACGCCAATGCCGCTGCCACGGCGCGCCTGTTCGACGAGCGCGAGCGCGGGCTCGCCACCCTCGAGTGGCTCGAAACACAACGCGCCAGCATCGATTCCGCGCGCCGGCGTGCCGGGGCAGCGCGTCGTGCCGGCCCCGTGTTGATCACCCAGCGCCGCGTCGACGACCTGCACAGGGAGCAGGCCATCGACGAGGCAAGTGTTCGCGTGGCCCGCGACAAGGTGGTGGCCGCGCTGCGCGACTTGGGTATCGAGCAGGAGCCACAGGGCGCAGTAGCCGCAGCCGTGCTTGTGGACAGATGCGAAGCGCGTGTCACGGCCGCCGAGCAACAACTCGCAGCGTTGGCTGTCGCCGATGCGCACGCCGTTCACCTCAACCGCACGTCCGTTGAATCAACCGAAGCGGTCGAATCACTCGACCAGGCACTGAGCGCTGTCGGGATCGAGCTCATGGGCTGCACCGAGCAGCTGGTGGGCCATCAGGTCACAGCGGCCACTGCCGAGGGTTGTCGCCGCGATGCAGCATCCAGCGCACAACTGGTGCAGCGGCAGGCTGACCAACAGCGCGACGAGGCGGCATTGGTGGAAGCACGCGCGGATGCTGGCGCAGCGCGTCTCGAACGTGCCCGGGTGACGGCGGCATTTGTTGCCGACGCTGCGCCCCGGCTCGCTGCCCAGCTTGCGCCGGGCGAGCCATGCCCGGTGTGCGGAAGCCCTGAGCACCCAGCGCCTGCGGTGAGCCATGGCGCCGAGCACATCGATCGTGAAGTCTTCGATGCCGCCATCGAGGCATCGCGCCAGGCTGACCTGATTGAGGAACGACTTGCGGTGCGCCTGGCCGAGCATCGCCGCGAGTTGGGCGAGTGGGCAGATGTCGCGCCAGAGACCCTGCTTCAGCAACACGGCACAGATGTTGCCCGACTTCACCAGGCTGAGGCAGCCGAAGCGGCAGTGACCCAGCTGCGTGCCCGGATGGAGCAGCTGCAGACGCAGACCGATGGTCTGATCGCCCAACGCCAACCACTGATCCGAGCTGCGGCGGATGCTTCGGCAGCAGCAGTACTGGCCGAGCAACAGCTGGCAGAAATGCGTCTCGGCCTCGGCGGGCTCGACGCCGTGGTGCTCGCCGCGCAGCGCTCCTTGCTCGGCGGCGCTGCGAGCGGAGTGCGGCGCTGGACCGATCTGGAGGAGTCGTGCAGTGCCCGCGATGGTGCGATCGCCCTTGCCGTCAGCCAGCGTGATGCTGCGCTGATCGACAGCGGCTACCCCGACGCTGCTGCGGCCACGGCCGACGCCCTGCCCGACGATGACATCGCCCGTTTCGATGTTTCAGTCGGGGCGTGGGACCGCGATCACGCTGAGGTCACCACGCAGCTCGAGGCCCTGGTATCGGCTGATCTCCCCCCAGTGCGGCCACAGACGGACGAACTCTGCAGGGTGGCTGACGGGCTCGAGGCCGACCAGCGGGCACTGAGCAATCGTGTCGCCGAACTCGATCTGCGCCTGGCCGATGCGCGGGTCTCGCTGAAACTGTCTCGAGCGGTGTTCAACGACTCCGAGGCGTTGCGTCTCGCCAGACGCACCGCGGATCGGGTGGCGACAATGTGCGCAGGTAAGAACCAATTGAACGTGGCGTTGGAGACGTGGGTACTCGCCGGTGAGCTCGAACGGGTCACGGCGGCGGCCAACGTGCATCTCGCGCGGATGACACGTGGCCGTTACGCGCTCGAACGCTCCGACGGCGCCGACGATCGTCGCCGGCGCGGCGGACTCGACCTGATGGTGCTCGATGCCGACACCGGCCGCCCGCGCTCGCCGGGCACGCTGTCGGGCGGCGAGCAGTTCCAGGCGTCGTTGGCTCTGGCACTGGGACTGGCAGATGTTGTCAGTCAGGGCGGATCGGGTAGCGGCAGGGTGTTCGAGGCGCTGTTTGTTGACGAGGGCTTCGGCTCGCTCGACCCACAGGCGCTCGATGAAGCCATTGATGCGCTGCACGAGCTACACGCCACCGGCCGGATGGTGGGCGTCATCACCCATGTCGAGGCGATGAAACAGCAGCTGCCGATCGGCATCGAGGTGATCGCCCGCGATGATGGTGCTGGCTCGAACCTGCTGCAACCCTGAGACCTCGCTACGAGGCTCAGGTGGTGCTCAGGTGGTGCTCAGGTGATGCTCGGGAGTTGCTGAGGTGATGCTCGGGAGTTGCTGAGGTGATGCTCGGGAGTTGCGGGCGGTGATGCTCGGGAGTTGCTGAGGTGATGCTCGGGCGTTGCGGGCGGTGATGCTCGGGAGTTGCTGAGGTGATGCTCGGGAGTTGCGGCGCGGCGCGGCCGGGTTCAGCTCAAGGCAGCAGTGAGCCCGGTCACCCGTCGCCCGGGTGTGCACACCGCAGCCTCGACAGCCTCGGCGGAACCGACCACGATGAGTCGACGGGATGCGCGGGTGACGGCGGTATAGAGCAGCTCGCGCCCGATCAGGGGCGAGGAAGCGGGGGGAAGCACGACGATCACCGTGGCGTACTCGGAGCCCTGGCTCTTGTGGATGGTCATCGCGAAGGCGGTCTCCACGCCGTCGAGCTGCGACGGAGCGAACTCGTGCACCTCGTCGCCGATGCGGAACGCGGCGCGCACGCCGTCGGGGTGCGCAACGATGACACCGGTGTCTCCGTTCGACAAACGGGTGCGCGCATCGTTGTGGGTGACCAACAGGGCCCGGCCGGGATAGTCGCGGGGATGGGCCGCGTCGTCGAGCACCCACTGTTCGATCGATTGGTTCCAGTATTCGGCCCCGTAGGGCCCCCGTCGGTGGGCGCACAGCACGCGGATGCCGGCGAGCAGGCGGAGCGCATCGGCGGCACCGCCTTGCAGCGCTGCATCGCGTGCCTGTTCGAGCGGGGGCATGAGGACCGCTCGGATGGCTCCAGCCTGAGTGGGGGAGAGTCCACGTTCGGATTCAATGAACGTGAGCTCGGGTTCGATCGGAGCTGTTGCTGCAGCAACAGATGTGTCATTGCCGCCGCGCAGCAGTGCCACCACGTCGGTGGGGCGGTTCTCGCGGATGGCGTCGGCCAGCGCTGCGATGGGAGATCCTGAGTGTTGGCGGCGCGGCCTGCGCAGCCGGACCACATGGGTGTGCAGCGGCGAATCGGGCGATGCCGCTGCGTCGGCGATATCCGACAACACTGCCCCGACATCGATGCTCTCGAGTTGATCGGGATCGCCCACCAGCACCAGCCGCGCCGTGGGGTGAATGGCCTCGAGCAGCCGGGACATGAGCGGCAGCGCCACCATCGAGGTTTCGTCGACCACGATGATGTCGTACGGGAGTCGATGATCAGCATCGTGGGCAAAGCGGGTGCGGGAGACACCGCGGCTGCCGAGCAGGCGGTGCAGCGTTGTCGCTGTGAGATTCGTGAGTTGTGCGCTGATGGCCGGTGCGAGCACGGGTACGCCGTCGAGCGTGGCCGACGCTGCGGTCACGATGGCCTCGCGTAAGCGGGCCGCTGCCTTTCCCGTAGGCGCGGCCAGGGCAATGCGCATGGGTGCGTCCGATTGAGCGTCGTTGGCCAACAACACCGCGAGCAAGCGCGCAATGGTGTGGGTCTTGCCGGTGCCGGGCCCACCGACCACCACCGTGAGCCGGGACCCAAGTGCGCTGCGGGCCGCAACGTGCTGCAGGTTCGGCTCGCCGTCTTCGGTGGGTGGGAGCAGCGCAACGAGCAGGTCCTGTGCATCGTCAGACAACGCAGCAGCTGTGGGCCCGCCAGCGAGGGAACGCAGTGCGCTGGCGACGGCACATTCGTCGACCCATTGCCGTTGCGTGTAGAGCTGCGCACCGTGCAGTACCAACGGTTGATCGTCGAGAACGGTCGTTGGGTCAGGGCCGGTGACGACGCGCACGATGCTGCTCGACCGCAGGGCATGCAGCCAGGACGCCACGTCGGGCCAGGGCAGGGCGTGGATGGCCGTACCGTTGGCTGAACCGTTGGCTGATGCGTTGGTTGATGCGTTGGCTGATCCGTTGGCTGAACCGTTGGCTGATCCGTTGGCTGAACCGTTGGCTGATGCCGTGGTGCTGGAGCGTTGGTCGGCAGGGTTGTTTGAATCCCTGGCGGCGACATCAACGGGTGATTGATCAAGCCCGTCGCCGACCGAGTCGCCCGACGTTGCCAGTTCGGCGGCGACCATGGATGCAGCGTTGCCGAGATCGATGCAGACGTGGCCGTGCAGCGGGGCCCAGAGTGCGAGGGCGGCGCC
>WLMZ01000106.1 GCA_009726095.1 Actinomycetota bacterium | reverse complement strand
GACCGACTTGAACGTGGCGCCGTAGAGCTTGGTGAAGCCGGTAAGGCCGAAGGGCTCGGCGGTGGCGAAATCGGCGGGGGCGCCAAGTGTGAGATGGTCTGCGGCGCGGGCCAGGTCGCTGAGCGTGGCCAGGGAGTTGGTGGAGGCGACGATCTTCGAGCAGTAGATGGTCTGCTTGTCCTGGGCGTTGGAAGGGGCGCCGAACTGCAGCTCACTGGGCAGGATCTCGCCCAGCGCATTGACCTGGCCGGTGACCCGTGCGGCGGTGGCGGCACCCGAACTGACCGGCGGGGCGAGGATGGTGGTGGTGGTTGTGCCGCCCGCAGTGGTGCTGGTGATCGCTGCCGTGGTGGGTACCGGACCGATGACGGCGAGGGTGGTGGTGCTCGCAGCAGTCGTGGTGACCGCCTCGATGGTGGTGCTGGTGGTGGTTGCGGCGGCCACGGTGGTTGTGGTGCTTGCTGCGGCGGCTGGTTCCTGTGACGCCGCGTAGGCCAGGAGTTGCCCGGTGGTGGTCACGAAGAGGTCTGCCTGGTTGGTCTTGAGCGCTGCGTATCCGGCGGCCAGGTCGGCCACGGGGTCCTTGCGTCCGACTCGGAAGCCGGCTTTCTCGAGGGCCTGGGCATAGACCTCGGTGATCACCCGGCTCTGGTCGTTGTCCAACCCCACCACCACGACCGTGTCGGACGATGCCGTGGTGGTCGCTGTGGAGCTGGAACTGCTGCACGCAGCAAACGCCAGTGTGCCGATGGCAAGAAAGCACGCACCAACCCGACGGCCGAAATGGTTGGTGGTCATGTGAGGTGCTCCCCGGCTGGTGGTGGCGCGAGGTTCAGATTCCCCCCGCAAACGTGTCGATCATCAATCGCACATCGTCGGCCAAAGGATACAGAATGGGGCACGTACATCCGGTCGCAACGTACTCGGCAACCTTGGCCCTGACCTCGTCGGGTTCGCCGCTGGCAGTGATCATCTGCACGATCTCATCGGGCACCATCTTGCTGGCTGCCACCACCTGATCGTGGGTTGCGGGCCAGGTGAGCACGGTGCCGATCTCGTCGAGCAGTTCCTGAGGAACGCCGGACGCCTTCATGATGTGCGGCTGCTGACCGAGGTATTGGGTGACCAGCAGGCGGGCGTTGTCAAGCGCATGCTTGCGATCGCGATCGACCGAGCACACCACCAGCTGCGGGCGGTCGATGTCGTCGATGGTGCGGCCAGCCTTGGCCGCGCCCCGGGCCAGCGCCTCGAGCGCACCGGTGTTGTAGCTGGGCGAAACGAGGTAGTTCAACACGGCGCCATCGGCGATCTCGCCGGTGAGTTCCATCATCTGCATGCCGGTGGCACCGATGTAGATGGGCACCTGCTTGGGCCGGCGTTCCTGATACACGTAATCCAGCTCGACCCCGTCGAGGTGCACGTAGTACCCGTCGAAGGTGACGGTCTCGTTGTTCAACAGGGCGCGCACCACGGTGACGATCTCGCGCATCACGGTGAGCGGGCGCAGGCGTTCGATGCCCACCTTGCTGGCGAGTGGGTCCCACCACGCACCGAGACCGCAGATGTAGCGGCCGGGGGCGAGGTCGTCGAGCGTGCTGAACGTGCTGGCCAGACGCGCCGGGTTTCGCGTCCAGCAGTCGATGACGCCCGACCCGATCTTGATGCGGTCAGTGGTGGCCCCGAAGGCGGCCATCGGGACCACGGCGTCACGCACGAGGCGACTGTCGGCCTGCCACACGGCATCGAACCCCTTGTCCTCTGCATAACGGACGAGCTCGATGCCCTCGGTGATGGTGTGGGCGTCCTGGAGGTACAGCGCGACGGGAGTGGTCATGCACCGATGCTGGCCGAGCGGTTTACAAAATGTCAAGACCAAGATCGGCCGCCCCGGCAACTACCGTGGCGCACATGAGCGGCGCGGGTGCAGACCAAGGGGTTGCCGGGCAATCCCCGCGACCGCCCGCACAGTTGCTCGCCATTGCCGTGGCTGCGATGGTGGTGCTCGGCGTCGTGATTGCCTTCGCGCTCAACCGCAGCACACCCTGGAAGCGCGCTGGGCCACCGATCACCGTGTCGGCATGGGCGCCCTATTGGCAGTCCGACTCTGCGCTCGCTTCGTTCAATGCAAACCTCGGTGTCTTCAATGAGGTGTCGATGTTTGCGTATTCAACGACTGCCGCCAACTCGGTCACGCCGTATGCAGGACTCGACCCCAACGTGCCGTTGTTGTTCCAGCGGTCGGCAGCACCTTCGGGGATACAGGTCACGGCATCAATCATCGACGCCACCAAGCCGCACGAGATGGCCGCCATCCTGGCCGACCCTGCTTCACGCTCGGTCCACGTGCAGACGATCGTGCAGTTCGTGATCGCAGGTGGATTCGCCGGTGTCGATTTGGATTACGAGAACTTCGCGTTCAACGACGGTCGCGACAGCTGGGCGACCACGCGGCCGAACTGGGTGGCGTTCATCAAAGAACTCGGCGCCGCAATGCACGCAGGGGGTAAGAGCCTGACCGTCAGCGTGCCGCCCGTGTACGACAGCGGGCGCACCGATCTCAGCGGCTACTGGGTGTACGACTACGCCGCCATTGGTGCAGTCGTCGACCACATCCGCATCATGGCCTACGACTACAGCACCAGCGCTCCCGGGCCCATCGCGCCGTTGGCCTGGGTGCAGAACCTGGTGCAGGCGGCTCGGTCGATGGTGGCACCCGGCAAGCTCGTCCTGGGTGTGCCGGTGTATGGCTACGACTGGGTGGTGAGCACCACGGGTGTGTGTCCGGTAGACCGCGCTCCGCGGCGCAACAATGTGTCTACCAAATCAGCGGCAGCGCTTGCCGCCAGTCACGGGGTGACTCCGCTGTGGGATGCCAGCCGGTCCGAGAGCACGTTCAGCTACGTCGACAAGATCGATGGTGTGGATGCGGCGGGGGCGCCCGTGTCGTGCACTGTCAACCGCACCGTGTGGTTCGCTGATGCTCAGGCGGTGCACGCCCGGGCGTGGCTGGCCGAGCGGCAGGACCTTGGGGGGATCTCCCTGTGGTCGTTGGGCAGCGATGACGCCACATCGTGGGTCGCAGTCGCGGCAGCACGCGCCGATCACTCAACATGGCCGCCGTAGGGCGCAGAGGTTGGACAGCCTGCTGAACTACATCTACGTTGGGTGTGGTCATGTTCCTTGCGTTGCGCGAGATCCAAAGGGCCAAGGTCCGGTTCATCCTGCTCGTACTTGCGATCGGGCTCCTGGTCTTTCTCGTGCTGTTCCAGATCGGCCTGCGCGATGGCCTGATCGGGCAGTTCATCGGTGCGCTGCGCCATCAGAGCGCGCCGGTCGTCGTGTTCGATGTGCAGGCCCGCAAGAACATCGAGGGCAGTCGGATCGACGCCGGCACCCAGGCCGCACTGGCACAGGTGTCCGGTGTGGGGCGTATCGGCCGCCTGGGTGAATCCACGTTCACGGTCAGCAATGCCGTGAGCCGGGCCAGGGCCACGCCGAAGGATCAGCTCGTCGACGCCGTGCTGTTCGGCTACGAGGTCACCGGCCCAGCGGCCGGTCTGGGCGCCCCGACCACGCTGTCGAAGGGGCACATGCCCGCTGGAATCAACGAGGCGGTTGCCAGCGAACGGAATCGCGCCGACGGTTTCGACATCGGCGATGTGATCCACATCGAGCCGGGCGGGGCAGACATCACCGTGGTTGGCCTGGCCGCTGACATCAACTATTCGGTCAGTCCCACGCTGTTCGTCTCGTGGGACACCTTCGAAGCGGCGAAGCGGGTGCGCAATCCCGATGCCACGGCGGTGCTCCCCAGCGTGATGGCCGTCGAGCCCGCAGCCGGGGTGTCGGTCGGCGTGCTGGTGGCAAACCTCGCCGCGGTGCCGGGGGTAGTGCCGCTCAGCCGGGCCGATGCCGTTGCCCAGTCGCCCGGTGTGGCCTCGGTGTCGCAGTCGCTCAATACGGTCATCGGTCTGCTGGTCATCACGGCCCTGATGGTCATCGGCCTGTTCATCCTCATCCTGACGGTTCAGAAATCTGCATCGCTCACGCTGATGCGCGCCATCGGCGCCCACCGCCGCACGCTGGCGCTCACGCTCGTGCTGCAGACCACCGTGGTTGTGCTTGCCGGCGTGATCGTGGGCGGGGCGATGATGGCCGCAATCTCCCCGTTGCTCAACTCCATCGGGGTGTCGTTCGATCTCGTGCAGTTGCTCGTGGTGGGGGCGGGGGCAATCGTCGTTGGTTGGGTCGGGTCGTTGGGTGCGGTGTTGCGCGTGCTGCGCATCGAACCGATCAATGCAACGGTTCCGCAAGGGATGTTGCGATGAGGCTTGCCTGGCTCGAACTCCGTCGCCGACCCGGGAAGTTCTCGGTGGCCGTGGTCACGCTCACTGTTCTGGCCGCCCTGCTGCTGTTCCTGGCAGGTCTGCTCGACGGATTGTTCCTCGGTTCCACGGGCGCGTTGCGCGCCCAGCGCGCAGACGTCTTCGTGTACAGCAGCACGTCGCGCGATTCGTTCTTGCGCAGCACCATCACGCCCGATACCCGCGCGGCCGTCGAGGCCGTCCAGGGTGTCGATGCCGTCGGTGGGCTCAGCGTCACGCTGCTCGGCGCTGTGGTCCCGGGTGAAACCGAACTGGCCGATGTGGCCGTCATCGGTTATGAACTGCAACCGTCGGGTATTCCCCGGCCGTCCGGGCCCGGGCAGGCATGGGCCGACGAACGGTTGAAGGGGTTTGGGGTCGGGCAGGGCGACACGCTGCTGGTCGGGCCGGCCAAGACGCCCATCACGGTGGTGGGTTTCGTCGCCGATTCGAACTTCCAGTTGCAGGGCGGGTTGTGGGTGCAGACCGACACGTGGCGGCAGGTGCAGAACCAGAACCGACCAGATGCACCCTCCGCTGCTGGTGACGTTCAGGTGCTGCTGGTGCAGGCCTCGCCCGGCCAGGATGCCGCCCTGCTGGCCGACCGCATCGACGCCTCGACCCGGGTCACCTCATCGCTCACCAAGGCAGAGGCCGAGAACTCACTACCGGGAACGAAGGAACAGCGCACCACGTTCAACTCCATTCTGGCCACCACCTACATGGTCGTCGTGGTCATCGTCGCGCTCTTCTTCGCACTCCTCACGCTCGAACGCACCCCGCTGTACGGCATGCTCAAGGCCATCGGCGCGTCGAGCCGTCAACTGTTCGTCGGCGTCATCCTGCAGGCAATCATCATCGCGACAGTTGCATTTGCAATCGGTGGTGGCCTTGTTGCCGCACTGTCGGCGGCCGCCCCGCCGAAGCTGCCGCTGCAGGTGCAAGCGAGCCGGATTTTCACCAGCTATGTCATCCTTGCCGTCTGCGCGGTGATCGGCAGCCTGCTGTCGCTGCGCAGAGTGTCGCGTATCGATCCCGCACAGGCCATCGGCACGGCCCAGTGATGCAATCCCCGAGGAGTTCTCCATGACGAGCACAGCGATGAATGCAGCAGCCGGCACAGCCCCGGCACTCGAGATGCACGAGGTCACCAAGGTCTACGGCGAGGGCGAGAACGCGATCACAGCCCTGGCTTCGGCCACCATCTCGATCGGGAGCAACGAGATGGTCGCACTCGTCGGGCCATCCGGGTCAGGAAAGACCACGCTGCTGTCGATCGCCGGGGGGCTGCTTGCGCCCACCTCCGGACAGGTGATCGTGGGCGGGCGCGACATCAGCCATGCCTCACCCACCGAACTGACCGAGGTGCGTCGCAACACCGTGGGGTTCGTGTTCCAGAGCGTCAATCTGGTGCCGTTCCTGACAGCGCGCGAGAACCTGTTGCTCGTGGACGAGCTGCGCGGTTCACGCGGAAAGCAATCAAAGGCACGCGCCGACAGATTGCTCGATGAGCTCGGTCTGTCGAAGCGACTCCACAACCTGCCATCACAGCTCAGCGGCGGCGAACGTCAGCGTGTTGCGATCGGGCGAGCCCTGATGAACGAGCCGGCACTGGTGTTGTTCGACGAGCCCACGTCCGCCCTCGACACCCAACTGGGTGAGCAGGTGATGGAGCTCATCCAGAGCGAGGTGAAGGGCCGCGGTACTGCTGCCATCATCATCACCCACGACTCGCGCATGACGCACTGGTGTGATCGCACCGTGCGCATCCTGGATGGTCGCCTTCAGAGCGACGAATTGGCTACAGCCGGCTGAACAACCTGGTTGCCTGCTCGGCGGCCTTGGCGCGGATCTCGGCAATGTCTACACGGGTGGGCAGACCGTCGCGCAACAACACTTCGCCATCCGCACGCTGCACCTGAAGCGCGCGGATGCCCGGGGTGAATGCAACATGCCACGGCGAATCGACGTGGTCGTAGTTCCAGGTGACGGTGTCGGTGAGGGCCCCGGGCATGAGCTGCCAACCATTGGCCAACCATTGCCAGGCAGCCTCGGGCGAGGCCGTGACGTCATCGGCGCGGTGTGCAACGTAGGCCAGACGGAACTCCTCGAGCATGTCGGCGCCGATGCCATCGGTGCCAAGTACCACGGTGTTGGGCCGCTGGGCCGGACGTGCGTAGCCAACGGCGTTGTTCATGTTGCTGCGCGGGTTGTGGGCCAGCACGCCCGGCAGACGACGGTCGAGGTGCACTCCGTGCACCAGCAGCCAGTCATCGGTGGCGAGGTGTTCGAGACGTGCGCCTGCGGGTGTGTCGATGGATCCCTCGGCAACGTGCACGTGCACGCCGACCCCAAGGTCGCGGGCCAACCCGGCGGCGGCCTCGAGCGTGTCCTCGCTGCAGGTGAACGCAGCGTGTACGCCCACCATTGCCTTTCCGCCCGAGCGAATGAATCCCTCGCATTCGGCCAACCCGCGTCGAGCTGCTGAGGTCATGGCCGATGGCGGCGTGGTTGCGTCGGGCCACAACGTGGCGTTGTCCTGCCACCGGTCGGATACGCCGTAGGCGCACATCACGCTGACGCCCACCTCGTGGCACGCATCGGCGATGACCTGCAGGCTGCCCTCGATCGCGTTTGGTCCCTCATGATGATCGATGATCGCTGTGGTGCCGCACTGCAATGCCTCGGTGGCACCCAGCAATGCGCTGGCACGCAGCATGTCGAGATCGAGCGCAGCATCGAGCCGCCACCAGACCTGTTGCAGGATCCCCAGGAAGTCAGTCGGCCGGCTCGGCGGCGCGGGCATCCCGCGGGCGAGCGAGGAGTACAGGTGGTGATGGCCGCAGACCAACCCTGGAGTAGTTGCCGACATGTCCGAGATACCGATCAGTGGGGCTGGCCCCGCCAGATCGGTGACCGCGGCGGCTCGAACATGGCGGCCATCTGGTTGCCGTCGATGGCGGCAAAGGCCATCGGCCCCCACCATGAGGCCCCGGCTGCAGTGGCAGGCAGCTGATCGCGGGCGAACCAACCGACGTCGGCGGTTTCGAGCGGGTGCGGGGTGAGCTGCCCGCCGGTGGCGCGACAGTGAAACAGCAGCATGTACATCGCGAAGCGGGTGAAGCCCATGCGCTGGCCATCGAGCACGGCGATCAGCTGCACGGGTTCGCATTCGATGCCCGTTTCCTCGAGCACCTCTTTCACCGCTACCTCGGCCGGCGAGTAGCCGGCGTCGGCCCAGCCGGTGGGATACAGCCAGATGAAGCTGTCGCTGCGCTGCACCAGCAGGATTTCTCCGGCGTCGTTTCCGACGATGGCCCCGATGGCAACCTTCGGGGTGACGTAACCGGGGACGCCCTCGCCCACGCTCTCCATCCATTCCTGGATGAAGTGGTCCTGTTCGCGGCGCACCTCGAGTGCATCGTCAGCAGCGGCTTTGATGTCACCGGCGACGTGCAGTACCTCTTCGAAGCGCTCACGCTCGTAGAGGCTCTGGGTGAAGCCCAACCCGGTGCGGGCGATGGCCGCAAGCGCTTCGCTCCAGCGAACGAGATCCCGGGTGAAGTCCTGTGGATTGGAGTCACTCACGCAGCGACCCTACCGCAGCCGTCGTCGATCGAGCACGGTCTTGGCCTTCCAGGCGCCCCAGATCAGGCCCGGTTCGACCAGCGTTTCGTCGACGTCGGCCCATGTGGCCGGGCTGAGGTTGTACACGTCGGAGGGGAACGAACGGACAGCGAAGTCATCGCGTCGCGACTCGGCCACGGCGCCGGCGCGCAAGACCTCTGTGGGGTAACGCACGGCCGCACGCAGCACGCTGAGTGGATTGGTCCGTTGCTCGTCGACATCGGTGTCGAGCAGTTGGTGCAGCTGGGCCATCACCAGCGGCGCTGCAGCGGTGGCCATCGACTCGGCGGCGGCGCGTAGCTCTGCAGGGCAGCCCCCGGTAGCCCTGGTGGCAGTGGTGACGACGCAGCGAACGAGCCACGCCATGACGACATCACTCACTGCGTCGGCGAGCCGTTGCGGGTACTCGTTCATGCGTGCATCTTCCCACGGCGCAGGTGAACGCAGCCGAATGCGGCTCGCGTACACTGGCGCCGATGAGCAGTCGGGGTGGGGTCAGATCGTCGGTGCGAGCGGCACTCTGCGCACTCGTGCTCATCGGTGGGGCCATGGCCGGTTGCTCGTCGTCGGGCGCGTCGGTCCCGTCACAGCCGCCACCCTCGACGGGCACGCAATCCGATGGCACGTCCACCTCGGTTGCGGCCCGCATCGACGATGGCGTGTTACGAATCGGCGTGCTGCTGCCCTCCAGCGGTGAGGGGGCCTCGATCGGCCAATCAGCCCGCGCCGCAGTGCGAGTGGCCGTTCAACAGGCCAACGACGCCGGGGGCGTCAACGGCCACCCGGTCGAGCTCGTGATCCGCGACGAGGGAGCCGATTCCTCATCGGCGGGCGTTGCGCTGCGGCAACTGCTCGACGCGCAGGTCGACGTCGTGGTCGGTCCGGCGTCGTCGAACACGGCCATCGCGCTTGCCCCGGTCATCGTCGGCGACAGCGTCGTTGCGTGTTCGCCCAGTGCGTCGACACTTGCGCTTGATTCGTACCCCAACCGGACGCGGCTGTTCCGGTCGATTGCATCCGACAGCCTGCAGGCCGAGGCGATGGCCCAGATCATCGAGCAGACCGGAGAGGCCTCGGCGTCGATTGCCTATGTTGATGACGCATACGGTCGCCCGTTCGCGAAGGCGCTCCGGGCGGCGTTGCAGCGACGCAATCTCACCGTGTCGGCGTCGGTGGGCTTCTCGGTGGATGACGACGATTTCGGCGCCGAGGCAAGTCAACTCGTGGCCGCAGGCAGTGGGGCACTCGCCCTGATCGGTGACCCCGATGCCGGTTCACGGATGTTGGTGGCGCTCGGCAATGCAACCAGGTCGACTCCCCGCGACATCGTCATCAACGACGCCCTTCGCCGGCCATGGTCGATCAGCGTGCTCAGTTCTCTCGCGGCTGCTTCCCGAGCCAAGATCGTCGGGGTGTCGCAGTCGGTGCTCACTGGCAACCAGGAACTGATTGCTGCTCTCCACGAGATCGACCCCACAGCCACGGGTCTGTTCGCAACACAGGCATTTGACTGTGCGACGTTGTTCATGTTGGCGGCAGTACAGGGGGCTTCGGCGCAGCCCGATGCAATCACAGCCCAGATGCGGTCGGTCAGCATCGGTGGCTCGGCGTGCGCGTCGTTCGCGCAGTGCGCAGCACTACTCGCCGATCACCGAAACATCGACTACGAGGGCCCCGGCGGGCTGTTGCAGCTTGGGCCGAACGGCGACCCCAGCGTTGCCCGGTTCGATGAGTTCGCCTTTGATGGCAGCGGACGCGACGTGACCACGCGGACCGTGACGGTGGCTGCCAACGGCGGATGACCCGTCAGTCGGCGAAGACCTGCTCGACCGGGGTGATCATGCCCACGTAAAACTGGCCGAAGTCGGCGTAGATGGCAGATGCACGGTCAAAACGCATGGTGTACACGACGTCTTTGAGGTCGTCGACGTGATGACCGAACAGGGTGACTCCCCACTCGAACTCGTCCAGACCGGTCGAGCCGGTGATGAGCTGCACGATGCGGCCGGCGAAGGTGCGCCCGCTCTTGCCGTGGTCCTGCATGAGCTCGACGCGCTCGTCGTATGGCAGCGTGAACCAGTTGGCGCCCTGCTCGCGTCGCTTCGACATGGGGTAGAAACAAAAGGCGTGCTTGCCTTCCGGCGGCAGTACGGGATAGAGGCGCGGTTGCAGCATCTCGGCAGGCATGCCCTTGGCGTACTCGCTGACCTCGGTGATGGACACGTAGCTGTCGCTGACCGTGAGCCCGGCGACCTGGATGCGGGTCTGCAACCGACGCAGCACACGCATGTCGGCGTGCAAGGCCATGACGGCCACGTCGCACTTGTGGCCCAGCATGGCCGCAGTGATGACCTGCGCCCCTTCGCCCTCGGCTGCCTTGACCGCTGACACGAATGCCTCGTTGTCGAGGTGCTCAGAGTTGTGGCAGAACAGGTGCAGGACCGTGAGGCCAGTACTGGGGGTGACAGGCTCGGACTGTGACGTCATGGCCTGCACGATACCGGGCACGGCCGCCCGCCAGCTCAGGCGAGACGTTCGGGGGAGTACACGTTCAGACGGTCGCCACGTACGAAACCGGCCAGCATCACGTTGGCGCGACGAGCGGTGAGTACCGCCAGCGAGGTCGGTGCGCTCACGCTGAGCAACACGCTGAAACCGCCCGCCCAGGCCTTTTGCACCATCTCGAAGCTGGCCCGGCCACTGACGAACAGGCCGAGGCCGGTGGCCGGTAACCGCTGATCGAGCAGCAACCGGCCGATGACCTTGTCGACGGCGTTGTGGCGGCCGACGTCTTCACGGGTGACGAGGATGTTGCCACTGGTGTCGAACGCTGCGGCACCGTGCACCGCCCCGGTACTCGTGAACAGGTCCTGGCCCGCCAGCACGCTGCTGCACAGATCGGGGAACGTGTCGATGTCGAATTCCGCAGCGTGGGTCGGGTCGAGCGGGGCCAGCCGCTCGCACAGTGTGTCGATGCTGTCGGTACCGCACAGTCCGCAACTGCTCGATATGGTGCCGAGCCGTGGCGTTGGGGCCGGGGCGCGTCCGCCGGTTTCGACGGTGACGACATTGAACTCGCTGGCCATCGCTGAGCCGTTGGCGCAGTAGCGGACACTGGTGATGGGGAAGCCAGCGAGGACGCCTTCGGTGTGGCAGAACCCTGCGGCGAGTTCGTAGTCGTGCCCAGGGGTACGCATGGTGGTACTGATCTGGACCCCATCGAGCTGGATCGACATCGGCTCCTCGACGATCAGATCGTCGGGTTGGCGCCGACGATCTCCGCCTGCGGTGACTCGGGTGACGAGCATGGTGTCGGTGCGGCTACGGGCCATCACCAATCGAGGCTACCGATCGCGCGTAGCGTATTGAAAGAGTGCTACCACCTCAGTGAATCTTCACCTGTCAACGACCAGGACCAGCCTGGAAGAAGGAGCTGTGATGCAGAACAACGCACGAATCCTGGGGGCTGAGGCCTTCGGCACCACGGTGCTGATGCTGGGCGGTCCCGGCACCGCGATCCTGATGGCCAACAGCGAAGCGAAGGTGCTTGCTGTCTCGCTGGCCTTTGGTTTCTCGCTGCTGATCATGGCGTACGTCATCGGGCCGATCAGCGGTTGTCATATCAACCCGGCGGTCACGCTGGGCATGTTCCTTGCCCGCAAGGTCAACGGTGCGCATGCGGTGTTCGCAGTCATCGGTCAGGCCATTGGTGCGGCGCTCGGCGGTGCCATCCTGTGGGGCATCGCCCGCAACGTCGACGGGTACCAACG
>WLMZ01000105.1 GCA_009726095.1 Actinomycetota bacterium | reverse complement strand
TCTCGGCCCGGCCATGGCCAGAGTGCGCCACGCCGTCAGCACCGACACCATCGACGAATTCCTCGACTCGGTCGATGCCCGGATCAGCAGCACAGTCCTACGCGCATCGTTGTTCTCGGCCGCACGCGATGTGGCCGGCGTCGATCATGCCATCGACCCGCAGGAGCAGAACCTGCTCGGTCAGCTCGCCGCTCGCTTCGACTGAACCGAGGTCAGCGGTGAGCGATGGCGATACGGTCGCGGCCCGCCAGGTCGGGGCGGATCTCGATGCCGGCCAGCCCCACGCCGTGCAGCACCTCGCTGACCCCGGCACCCTGATCGGCGCCGATCTCCAACACCAGAGCCCCGCCGGGGCGTAGCCAGTGCACCGCATCGGCTGCGATGATGCGGATGTCAGCCAGCCCGTCGTCTCCAGCGAACAGGGCTCCGTGTGGTTCCCACTGCGCCACCTCATCGTCGATATCGGGATCGTTCTCCGCGATGTAGGGCGGGTTGGCCACCACGAGATCCAGGGTTCCGCGGAGATGGGCCGGCAGGGCATCGAACCACGGGCCCAGCGTCACCCGAACGTGCTGCGCCCCGCGCCCGATGCCTGCAAGGTTGGCCGAGGCCACCGCCAGGGCGTCGGGAGAGATATCGCTCAGCCAGACCGTTGCCGAGCCGAGCGGTAGCTCAGCGGCCAGCGACAGCCCGATGGCACCGCTACCCGTACCGAGGTCGACGATCTGTAACGGTGGCGACGGCGCGTCGGCCAGCATCGACTGGGCCAGATGAAGCGCCGCCTCGCACACCCATTCGGTCTCCGGTCGCGGGATCAGCACACGTTGGTCGATCATCAGGTCGAGCCGACGGAACTGCCAACGACCCAGGACGTACTGCAACGGTTCACCCGTCTGGCGACGAGCGATCATCGCGTCGAGGTGCACCACCATCGCAGTGGCCACGGGCTCGTCGAGCTCGGCCACGAACTCAACACCATCGCAACCGCTGGCCACCTCGCACATCCAGCGAGCGTGGTTGCGGTCGCCCAGCACGGCGGCGGTCTCGGCCAGGAGCTCACGCCAGGTCACGATGGGCCCGTCGTCGAGGATGAATTCGAAGTCGGAGTCGTCAGTCATCACCGGTGGCGAGCTGGCGCGCCCGTTCTTCGGCGGCAAGCGCCTCGACGACATCGGTCAGGTTGCCGGCGAGCACTTCCTGCAACCGGTAGATCGTGAAACCGATGCGATGATCGGTGACCCGGTTCTCCTTGAAGTTGTAGGTGCGGATCTTCTCGCCGCGGCCACCGGTGCCCACCTGCGACTTTCGTTCGGCCGATGCCCTGGCGTCGGCCTCTTGCTGAGCTGCCTGCAACAATCGGGCGCGCAACACGGTCATGGCGCGTGCCCGGTTCTGCAACTGGCTGCGCTCGTCCTGCATGGCCACGGCAATCCCGGTGGGCTTGTGCGTGATACGCACGGCCGAGTCGGTGGTGTTCACGCCCTGGCCGCCGGGGCCGCTGGCGCGGTACACATCGATCTGCAGGTCCTTCTCGTCGATCTCCACCTCGACCTCTTCGGCCTCGGCGAGCACCAGCACCGTGGCCGACGACGTGTGAATACGGCCCTGGCTCTCGGTGACGGGCACGCGCTGCACCCGATGCGTGCCGCCCTCGTACTTCAGGTGGCTCCACGCCGTGTCGCCCTTGATCATGAACGTGATCTGGTTCAGCCCGCCGAGGTCGCTGACATCGGTGGACAGCGCATCGACCGACCAGCCCATCTGAGCGGCATAGCCGGAGTACATCTCGAACAGGTCACGGGCGAACAGGTTCGCCTCCTCGCCGCCCTCGGCGCCGCGGATCTCCATGATCACGGCCTTGCCATCGTTGGGGTCGCGGGGCAACAGCAGCAGCCGGATCTCCTCCTCGAGGCGGGCGATGTCCACCTCGGACCTGGCCAGGTCGGCGCGCAGGCCATCGCGCTCGTCGGCGCTTGCGTACGTGAGCAGTTCGCGTGCGGCAGCAACGTCCTCGGTGGCGGCGCGCAGGGACCGGATGTGGGTGACGATGGGCGTGAGTTCCTTGTACCGCTTGGACTTCTGCCGGAGCAGCGCCGAATCGGTGAGGATCGCGGGGTCGGAAAGCTCGGCCTCCACGGTGAGGTATTCGTCTTCTACGGCAGCCAGTCGATCAATCACAGCCCCAGCAGGCTACGGCGGGCCGGCGGGCAAGCGGCGGCTATGCCCACACGACAAGGCCGACCGGACGGGCGACCATCGCCATCAGCCGCCGGGTCACAGGCGATGCATCACGCTCGGGCACAACGAGCACGAGCAACGCATCGGGGGCGTGCATCTGACGGGCGTCAACAGCGAAGGGCACCAGATCGAGATCGATACCGACAGAACACACCACCACCATTGGTTCGCCCGAGGCCGATTCGCCAACGGCGACGCACGGCACGGGGTCCTTCAGATTTGGCCGCGGCACCGGCGGGTCGGCCACGCGCAACCACGCCGCTCCGACGCGTTCCGGGGCCTGAATCACCTGCCAACGCAGGAACCGTTCGGCACCCAGGCGGTTCAATGGGTGCAGCGGCGCATCGACCCGGCGGTGCCCCACCACGGCATCGACCACACCGGCCAGCGCCTCAGCGGTGGGGCGGTTGCCATGCAGCATCATGAACGACTCGCGATCATGCGCACCGACGCCCACCTCGAGCCGGGTCTCGTCGGTGTAGGCATCGGTGACCACGCGGCAGATCTCGAGGCCGCGGATCTCGCCGGCCAGCACGCCGTGCTCCTGGGCCGGTTCGGCACCAGCCTCGGTGATCACTGTGCGCCAGACCTCGTGCCTCGGATCCACTTCGGCACGGGCGGGATAGGGGTCGGTCACGGCAGGAACCAGCAGACGTTCGACCGCAACCCACACCGTGATCGGTGTGCCGAACAGCGCGGCGCGACGGGCAAGCACGCCGGTGGCGGACTCGGCGATGATTGCCACGTCGGTGAGTGCGGGCTGCCGGCTGGCCCACGCCAGCGCTGCGCCAAGGCTACGTTCGGGTTGCTCGTCGAGCAGTACCCACGCCGTGCCGTCGGCGGTCAACGCCGCACCGCGACCGAAGCTGTTGGCAGGTTCTGCCGGCGGCGCAGGCAGGTCGTGGCCGAGATGATCGCGGACCAGCGCCTTCAGCTTCATCGCCAGCAACGCGGCGCGACGCGACGGATCAGCGGGGGCAGGGCCTGTTGTCGAGCGTGTCACCCCGTCAGGCTAGACACTGCAGCCCTAGCATGAACCCGTCGCACCCGTGTGGCCCGCAACGGCGCCGCTCGGCAATGAAGGAGACGAACATGACCGCAATGGTGAGGATCGGCGAGATCCGGGTCGATCAGACACTGCGCGAGTTCGTCGAGCGAGAGGCCCTGCCGGGCACCGGCATCAGCGCCGATCACTTCTGGTCGGGGCTCAGCGACCTGATCCACCGCTTCGGCCCGCGCAACCGCGAGCTGCTGCAGGTCCGCGAGACCCTGCAACAGCACATCGACGCATTCCATCGCGATCACCCGGGCACACCCGACCCGGACGCCTACCGGACGTTGCTCGGCGAGATCGGCTACCTCGTGCCGGCCGGTGAGCCCTTCACCATCGATACCGCCGGGGTGGACCGCGAGATCGCACTCGTCGCCGGGCCGCAGTTGGTGGTGCCGGCGCTCAACGCGCGTTATGCGCTGAACGCCGCCAATGCGCGGTGGGGTTCGCTCTACGACGCGCTCTATGGCACCGATGCGATGGGGCTCGAACCACCGGAGCCGGGGCCGTATTCGCCCGAACGGGGCCAGTTGGTCATCAACTGGGCGAAGGCGTTCCTCGACGATGTCGTTGCGCTGGCCGGCGCCTCGCACACACAGGTCACCCGCTATGCGGTGGCCGACGGCGAACTGGTGGCCCACCTTGCCGACGATTCCAGCACCGCGCTTGTCGACCCCGCACAGTTCGCCGGTCACACCGGTGACGCCGCCTCGCCCACCATCGTGGTGCTGGGCAACAACGGCCTCGGGATCGAGATCATCATCGATCGCAGCCACGCCATCGGCGCCGGCGATCCAGCAGGGGTGTGCGACGTGCACCTCGAGGCAGCGGTCACTGCGATCATTGACTGCGAGGACTCCGTCGCTGCCGTCGACGCCCAGGACAAGGTGGGCGTCTACCGCAATTGGCTCGGGCTGATGACGGGCGGCCTCACCGAGACCGTCTCCAAGGGCGGGCGCACGTTCGAACGGTCGCTCGCCGCCGACCACGTGTTCACCGGCGCCGATGGCAGCACCGTCGTTGCGCCCGGGCGGGCGTTGATGCTCACCCGTAATGTCGGGCTGTTGATGACCACTGCCGCCGTACTTGACCGCGACGGACACGAGGCCTTCGAGGGCCTGCTCGATGCGCTGGTCACCGTGCTTGCCGCCATGCACGACCTGAACCGCGATGCCGGCATACGTAATTCCCGAACCGGTTCGGTCTATGTGGTGAAGCCAAAGCTGCACGGACCCGACGAAGCCGCTTTCGTCGACGACGTGTTCACCCAGGTGGAAACCATGCTCGGCCTTGCGCCGAACACCGTCAAGGTCGGCCTGATGGACGAAGAGCGGCGCACCACGTTGAACCTGGGCGAATGCATCCGCGCCCTCCGGTCGCGGGTCGCTTTCATCAACACCGGCTTCCTCGACCGTACCGGCGACGAGATCCACACCTCCATGCTCGCCGGACCGATGGTACGTAAGGCCGACATGCGCACACAGCCGTGGATCACCGCGTACGAGAAGTCAAATGTGGAAGTCGGTCTGGCCTGTGGGCTCAGCGGCCGCGCCCAGATCGGCAAGGGCATGTGGGCTGCGCCGGACCGCATGCATGACATGCTCGATCAAAAGATCGGCCACCCGCGTTCGGGCGCCAACTGCGCCTGGGTGCCGTCGCCCACCGCAGCCACCCTGCACGCCACCCACTATCACCACGTGAACGTGCAGGCCGTACAAGAGGGCCTGCTCCTGCAATTGCAGGACGACGTCCACACCGATCGCATGCCCGATCTGTTGACGATCCCCGTCACCGCCAATACATGGTCGGCCGACGAACGACAGGCCGAGATCGACAACAACGCGCAGGGAATCCTCGGCTACGTGGTGCGCTGGATCGACCAGGGCATCGGCTGTTCGAAGGTCCCAGATCTCAACGACGTCGCTCTGATGGAGGACCGCGCCACGTGCCGCATCTCGTCGCAGCACATCGCCAACTGGTTACTGCACGGCGTGGTCGCAGCCGACGAAGTCGATGCCAGCATGCGCAAGATGGCCGCCATGGTCGATGCCCAGAACGCCGACGATGCGCTGTATGTGCCCATGGCCCCGGGCTTCGAAGGGCTGGCCTTTCGAGCAGCGCGTGATCTGGTCTTCCTCGGCACCACACAGCCCAGTGGCTACACTGAGCCGTCCCTTCACGCCCACCGCATCGAACACAAACGCCTCGCCGTACAGGAGTCCGCATCATGATCACCCTCGACCTGGCCAACACCATCATCGCTGCAACGCTGGGCGCCGGACGCGAGCGCGGCATGGCGCCACTGTCGGTCATCGTGCTCGATGCCGGAGGCAACGTGAAGGCATTCGCGCGCGAGGACAACGCGTCGAACATGCGCTACGCCATCGCCCACGGCAAGGCGTTCGGCGCCATCGGAATGGGCATGGGGTCACGTGCCCTCATGACCCGCGCCGAGCAGCAGCCCAGCTTCATCGCTGCGGCCAATGCGGCCCTGGGCGGCGCGCTGATCCCTGTTCCCGGCGGCGTGCTGGTGCGTGCGGCCGATGGTTCGCTGATCGGCGCCGTCGGTGTCACCGGCGACACCTCCGACAACGACGAGACTGCTGCGGTCGCCGGCATCGAAGCCGCCGGCCTCATCGCCGTCACCGGCTGAGAGCGGTTCGGTTCAGCCCGTACTGTCAGGCCGTGAAATAGCCGACCACCTCGGCGATGAGATGGGTCGTGCCCGACGAGTTGAACATCGCGACCGCGCCGTCGACGCCGACCTTGGCGATCACCAGGTTTGCCCGCGTCACACCGGCGACCGTGTTCAGGTTCGATGCCATCGGCAGCGCCTCGCCGTTCGGGTACACGCTCACGAAGCCGTTGATGGTCGGTTCCGTCGCGGTCACGTTCAACACCACTCCGACGACACCGGTCGACGGAATGCCCTGCCGGCCGAGGATCGGCAACACCAACGGTGTCTGGCCGACGGGGTGTGACGCGCCACCGTCGGTGCGTGTGTCCAGCAGGCGAGCCGGTGTCATTGCGATGAGCTGGGCTCCCGACCCCACCCGGAAGTACCCGAGCACATCGGCGATGAGATGCGTCGAGCCGGTGGAGTTGAACAACGACACCTTGCCGCCCGTACCGAGCTTGGAGATGACCAGGTTGGGCACGGTCTGCCCGGCGACGAAGTTCAGGTTCGATGCCGTGGGCATCGCCGCACCCGCCGGCCATGCCGTGATGAAGCCAGCTGCGGTCGGCTCGGTCACGGTCACGTTCAGCACCACCGAATCCGCGTCGGCTGCAACGCCACCGCGACCGGCCACCAGCAGATCAATGGATTTGGCCTGTCCCACGGCAGCCGCAGGCGCGCCCAGTCCGGAGCGAGTGTCGAGCACGCGTGCCGGGGTGAGCGAGGTGAAGCGGGCGGCCGAAGCGGTGGTGAAGTAGCCCACCACATCGACCACGCAATGGCCCGAACCGGCATTGTTGAACACACTCGCCTGGCCCGCGCCGTTGAGCATCGTGACCACCAGGTTGGGCACCACGTCGCCGCCGCGAGTGTTGAGCGACGACGTATTGGGCCGTGCCACACCGGCGGGCCAGACGGTGACGAACGACGGGGCAGAGCCACCGACCGCTGTCACGTTGAGCACGGCCGCCAGCACTCCCGATGCCGGTACACCGCCGTTGCCGGTGACCTGAAGCCTGCGCATCATCCCCTGCCCGAACGGGGCCCTCGGCCCGCCGACGCCTTCGCGCGAGTCCATCAGGCGGAACGGCACCAGCCCGACGAAGTCGGTGGGCGCGGTCGAGCTGGCAGGAACGCCGCCACCGCCGCCGCCACCACCGGGGCTCAGCGGATTGAACAGGTTCAGGTTCTCGTACGAACCATTGAGCACGGTGCCGGCGCCACCGCCGAGCCAACCATCGAGCACCGAGGCGTACAACGAGCGGAAGTCGACCGAGAAGTCCATGCGGTCCCATCGGTCGAGACCGGCCAATGAGGGCTGCTGCCCGTACAGGCCGCCACGCACCGACGGGCCGATGACGAAGTGGTTGTTGGACGTGCCGTGATCGGTACCCATCGAGTCGTTCGACCACGGCGTGCGCCCGAATTCGCTGAAGGTCATCACGGTGACCCGGCTCTGGAAGCGAGGATCGATGGCGGTGAAGAACGCCTGCAACGCTGCATCGAGTTCGGCCATCCGGTCTCCATGACCGTTTGGCTCGGCGGAGTGCGTATCGAAATTGTCGTAGCTGGCATCGATGACCCGCAGCCCGAGATCGGCGTTGATGAGCCGCGCTGCCACCGTCATCCGCTTCAGCAGTTGTCCGTCGGGAAGCGGAGTGCTGAAGACCGGCGCCACGGTTTGGGCAACATCGATCTGGCCGTGCTCGGTGCGAGCGATCATGTCGTGCCACGGCCCACGCCCCGCGCCCGCCGCGGAGTACGCACGGATTGCGTTGTACAACCGCAGGTCGCTGTCAGAGGCGCCACCACCGAAGTCGAGGCCCCATTCCGGAATGGTGGTGCCGCGGTTGTTCAGTCCGATCATGTGCAACGGCAACGACGACCCGACCGTTGCAGCCTTGAACAGATCGGCGCCACCTGACGCTCCATCGAGCCATCGGCCGACCCAACCCGACGTCGGCAGGTTGGTGTCGGAGCGGCCGTACATCCAGGTGGCCATCGAGTTGAAATGACTGAGATCGGGGTTGGGATACCCGACGCCCTGCACGATCGCCACCTGGCCCTGGTCATAGAGGCTCTTCAGGAACGTGAGGTTCGGGTGTAACCCCACGTTGTTGTCAATGTGCAGCACCTGGGCCGGTTGGATCGCGATGTTGGCGCGGTAGTCGTAGTACAAGCCGTTGCCATGGGGAACCACGGTGTTCAGGCCGTCGTTGCCGCCGTACATGCCGACGAGCACCAGCACACCATCGGTCGGGCCGATCGGGCCGGTGGCCCACGCTTGACGCAGCTGACCGGGCATCAGGTCGGGGAACACCGACGCGCCGAGCGATCCCATCGCCAGGCCACCGCCCACGCCCCATCCGATCATCTTCAGGAATTGGCGACGGTTGAAACCGCCGGGGTCGTCGTCGCTCACGGAGAGCAGTGCGAACGCGTCCGCTGTGGAGATGTCGTGATCAGTCATGGGTCGGTCCCTCAGGCCACGTGCATCTCGGGGGCGAGCATCGCCATCGACAACAGGTTGGTTGGTTCCCACCAGTCGCCCCAGGGGGCGGCAGCGCGTTGCGCGGTGAGGAAGTTCGTCATTGCGGTGCGCGTCACGGTGGACACCGGCGCGATCCCGAAGAACGCCGTAACGCTGTCGACCGCGTCGGCAATCGTCATGTCGGCGAGGTTCGCGAAGCCGTCGTTCTGACGGAGGTGCCACGTGACCCCGCGGGCGAACTCGGCACGCGCCCCGAACGTGCTGGTGTTCACCCAAGAGGCGTTCGACTTCCAACCGGCCACGTTCGGCGGATCGAAGGGCACCTGGCCCATGCCCTCCACGTACCACTGCGGGTTGATCGCATCGGAACGAAAACCGGTGTGGTACATCAGCGCGACCACCCAGTCGATGGGACTGCGCACGAGGCCCTGGGTGGCGGCAGGGAGATAGAACTCGCTGCGCAGGAAGATCGCCTTCAGCAACGGCTTCACCTGCCAATCGGCAGCAAACGCCGGCGCCAGCGCGTCGACCACGGCGGTGGGTGGGTTCTGATGGGCGAAGTACTCCCACAGCTTGGTCACGATGCGTCGAGCGGTGGTGAGCGCTTTCGCCGCATTGTTCAGCAGGATCTCGTCGATGATCTGCGGGCCCGTCCACGCCTTGGTGGTGCCGAAGAACGTCTTGTTCGACGTGTCGTGGCTGGCCAAGTGGTACTCGTACGCGTACGTCGTCCAGTTGATGCCGTAACCCGTCCAGGCGCGGGCGGCGGCCTCTACGTCGGATTCGGTGTAGTTGCCCACGCCCAGCGTGAACAGTTCCATCAGCTCGCGGGCGAAGTTCTCGTTCGGCGAACCCTTCGTGTTCTGCGCGTTGTCGAGATACAGCAGCATCGCCGGTTCCACGGCCATGGCCTGGGTGAGCGTGTAGAAACTGCCCACTGCGTTGTCACGGTACAGCTTGTTCTGCTTCGTCATGGCCCAGGTGTCGCCCACCTTCCACCAACTGCTCGTGAAGTGACCGTGCCAGAAGAACGCCATCTTCTCCTGCAACGGCTTGGGCGAATCGACCATGCGATCGAGCCACCACTTCGCAGCAACGACATATTGTTCCCAGCCCTGACCATCGATGGAGTGATCGATGAACGCTGGCAACGCCACCGGAGTGACCGCGAAGTTCAACACGTCGTCCACCGCTGCGCTGAGGGTGCCCAGGCTCAGCGCCGTCACACGGTCGGGCCGGGCCACGTATTCGGTGCGCCGGAGTAGATGTGCGATTTGGGCGGGATCGGCCACGGCGGATGTCCCCTTTCCGATGTGCTGCACAGGTATCGGGCATCACCGAACCCGGCTCAAACAAGCTTGACGAGCACTTGAAGCCTGAACCACGCCACCGATGCTTTTCCGCCGAAAACGGCACACGCCACCTGGTCGCGATGACCGGGTGGCGTGTCTAGGAATCGTGTGCTGCGCAACGCAGCGTGACGGGATCGAACGGGGCGTCTACTGGCCCTTGCGAGCGCCATAGCGCTTGTTGAAGCGCTCGACGCGGCCGCCGGCATCGACGAGCTTCTGCTTGCCGGTGAAGTACGGGTGGCACTCGTTGCACAGTTCGACGCTGAGGTTGCTCTTCATCGTGCTGTGGGTGGTGAACGTGTTACCGCAGGTGCACTTCACGGTGATGTCGTTGTACGCGGGGTGGATGTCGGTCTTCATGACGATCTCCAAAATAGAAACGGATGGCAAACGATAGCGGCCAAAACACCGTTTCGGCCGTGGTGGGGATCAGGTGGCGGGCTGCTTGGAGATCTCGGTCAGGAACTCGTCGTTGGTCCGGAACGTCTTCAGACGGTCGATCAACAGCTCCAACCCGGCGGCGGCGCTGCCGTCGGCGGCCAGGCCCGACAGGACCCGGCGCAGCTTCCACACCATCTGCAGTTGCTTGCGGTCGAACAGCAATTCTTCGTGGCGCGTGCTGGATGCGTCAACATCGATGGCCGGGTAGATACGCCGCTCGGCGAGGCGCCGGTCGAGACGCAGCTCCATGTTGCCGGTGCCCTTGAACTCCTCGAAGATCGCATCGTCCATCCGGCTGTTGGTCTCGACCAGGGCAGTGGCAAGAATCGTCAGCGAGCCGCCCTCTTCGATGTTGCGTGCCGCACCGAAGAACTTCTTGGGCGGATACAGCGCGCCGGCGTCGATACCGCCCGACATGACCCGACCCGTGGCGGGCGCGGCCAGGTTGTAGGCCCGGCTGAGACGCGTGATGCCGTCGAGGATGATGACCACGTCCTGACCCAGTTCGACCAGCCGCTTGGCCTTCTCGATGCACATCTCTGCAACGTGGGTGTGCTCTTCGCTGGGACGATCGAACGTGCTCGCGATGACCTCGCCCTTCACCGTGCGACGCATGTCGGTGACCTCTTCGGGGCGCTCGTCGATGAGCAGCACGATGAGCGTGACCTCGGGGTTGTTGCGCTCGATCGCCGTTGCGATCGTCTTCATGATCGTTGTCTTACCGGCTTTCGGCGGCGAGACGATCAGGCCGCGCTGGCCCTTGCCGATGGGGCTGATGAGATCGATGACGCGTGCCGTCATGTCGGCGGGGTCGGCCGGGTTCTCGAGACGGAGCTTGGTATCGGGGAACAACGGCGTGAGGTCCTCGAAACGCGGACGGTCCCGCGCCGTGTCTGGATCCCGGCCGTTGACCGTATGGATCTCGAGCATGGCGGGGTTCTTCTCGTTGCGCCCCGCTGGGCGGCTGAGGCCGGTCACGAAGTCGCCCTTGCGCAGGCCGAACTGACGGGTGAGCTTCACCGGGATGTACGAATCGTCGCGACTGGGCAGGTAGCCATTGACGCGCAGGAAGCCGTAGCCCTCGTCGCGCAGATCAAGATAACCCGACACGCTCACCGGCTCGAGTTGCTGCTGCTGCTCGCCACCCTCGGTCCGCTCGCCGCGATCGGCCCGTTCGAAGCGTGGGCCGCGCTGGCCCTCGTTGCGCTGGCCCTCGTTGCGCTGGCCCTCGTGACGTGGCGCACTCTCACGCTGGCCCTCGTTGCGCTGGCCCTCGGCACGTGGCGCATCGTCGCGGGCGCCGTTCTCGCGTGGGCCATCATGGCGTGGCGCATCGGGGCGCTCGCCGTCCATGCGCTCGCCACCCTCGCCGCGGTTCTTGTTGCGACGGCGACGACGGCGGCGGCTGGCTCCCTGGCCATCGGCCCCCTCGGCATCACCATCGCCTTCGTCATCGCTTTCGGCATCTGCTCCACCGGCGGTGGGTGCGGGTGCGGGTGCGGGTGCGGTGGCGCGTGCCGCCGGTGCGCTGTCGGTGCTGATTCCCTGACGGATCAGCTCGACCTCCCAATCGGGAAGCGGCTCGCCATCGGGGCCGAGGATGACCGCATCGGCTGC
>WLMZ01000104.1 GCA_009726095.1 Actinomycetota bacterium | reverse complement strand
GCTGGCCGGGAGAAGACGCTCGCCGTTTCGGTAGAAGTTGATCGTCCCGGGTGACAGCCGAGACTCGGAGTCGGCGATGTAGCCACCGACGACTTCCGCGACGGTGTGCTTGCCAGCAGTCGTGTCTGACCCCATCAGCATTTTGAGTTTTGCTTCCAACACTGCCGCCGCAGCGCGCGATTCAACGGCCTCTGAACTGGTGCGCCCCCTGGGGCTCGAACCCAGAACCAATGGATTAAAAGTCCACTGCTCTACCATTGAGCTAGAGGCGCTTGCGCGAGAAACCCCGCGACGACACGCGCCAGACTAGGGGCTGTTTGCTTGGATCGGCGACAACCGTCGATCCAGCGGCCCGAGTTGGCCGGTTGCGGTCGATCGGTTCGGCCGTCAGCTGGCCGAGGTGTGCAGCCGAGTGATGTCGAAAGGGGCCAAACGGACCCACACGACGTAATCGCCACTCGGGCCGCCTACGGCCGGTCCCCACGACGTCTCCCACTGATCGCCCGGCCTGATCCCGCGCACCCGAACCCGACCCGATGGGCGTTGGTGGGCACAAGCGATGTCAGATGCCAGTTGCGCAGCCGTCGAGCGCGTGTAGAACCGCGGCACCAGCGTCCATTCCCCGGTCGATGCCGCCGTGTCGAAGGTTCTCGTCCAGAACGATGACCGACTCGACGGGTTCCCCCGGTTCTCTCGACGTTCGCCCGCCACGCGAAGCCGCCCTGACGACCGCTCAACAGCACCTGGAGCGATCGCAGGTGAGCGACGATCACGTTGCGCCGTGTGGCCGCGACACACGCCAATGCAGTCACACATCGCACCGCACCGGCACATTGCTGGGGGAAACCTCAGTCGGGTACATCGGAGCCAAGCCTTGCTGGCCTCCGCTCGTTTTGTCAGACCCCGAAGTACATGTCGCAAGCGACACCTGATGAGAAAATCGGGACCGGCGGCGACCAGTTCACGCTGCCCGCGTCTCGCCGTTTGCCTGCGCCGAGCGGGTTCGCAACATGCTGGCTGGCAGCGAAATGCTGTCTACACCGTTTCCTATACTGAACAGAGCCTCCTATAGACGCCCTACCAGACGATGACTACCGTCCTCCTGCCTGCTCCATTCCCGGAGTGGCGGAAGATCCTTGGGGGCAAGGCATGAAGGCCGCAACGGAGAAACTGATTCTGATTACCGCCGTTGTCGCGGCGACGGTGGTCCTGGTGGCGTCGGGCGAGAAGAGTGGCAGCGGGGACAGCCAGTCGAATTCGCCGGCGGCGAGCAGCGCCACCCAGAACAACGGCCCGAATGGCGATGTTGAGATCGCAACGTGCACAACCGATTCGATGGGTCAGTTGTCGGCCACAGTGAAGATCACCAACAACTCCTCGAAAGCCTCGAACTACATCATCACGGTGGTGTTCGAGACGTCTGACGGCGCCACTCAGATCGACTCCACGTTTGCCGCTGCGAACAACCTCGAACCGGGACAGAATGCCACGGCTGATGCGTACTCGTTCAAGGATGCACCAGCGGGGTTCAAATGCCGCATCACCGACGTGACCCGCTACGCGTCCTGACTGAAGCCCGGGTGCCTCGTCGGCCCGGGTCGCTCGCCGCCTCATGGCAACAGGCGGTTGCTCTCATCGTGCTGATGACCAACGACTTCGTGTTCAAAGATGGCCACCAGATCCCAAGTTGGCTCAGTGGAGTACTCTCCGACGTAGCCGGACTCTTTGCGCTCCCCGTTGTCCTGATCAGCATTGCCGAACTGTCGATGAGGCGTCTGCTCGGCTGGCGTTTCGCTGCGATAGTGGCGCTGGGCGTAGGCGTCGTGTTCGCTGCTGCGAAGTTGAGCGATTCCGTCGCAGACGTTCTGACGACGCTCTGGACTTGGACGCTGACGCCCATTTCGTTGCTCGTACACGGCCGCCTCCCCCGCCCGGTCGGACTGGTGCACGACCCAACGGACCTCGTGGCACTGGTTGCCGCCGCCGTGGTGCCAGCCTTCGTGGCCGGTTCGTCAACCCGTGCGGCAGCGGCCGCAGCGGCCGGCGAGAGCAAAATGCTGGTCGACGAGTGAGAACCCGAGCGACCGCTCCAGTTCCACCGACCATTGGCCCATCATCGCTTCATCGATGATCTCGATGATGCCGCACGCATTGCACACGATATGCGCATGCCGGCGATCGTTGAGGTGGTAGACAGCGGGCCCATGCCCAACGTGCACGTGGGTCACCAGGCCCATCTGAGCAAGCGTTTCGAGGAACCGGTAGACAGTGGTCACATGAACGTCGGGCAGACGATCGTGCACGCGAGCAACGAGGTCGTCGACGCTGACGTGGTCGGATCGTTCGAACAGCACACGCAAGATGGCGCGCCGCTGATCCGTCACTCGGCCGCCCTGGTCACGGATGGCACCGAGGGTCCGCTCGATTGCATCGCTGGTAGCCACGGCGACACCATAGGACACGCCAGTGTTCGCAATCATCCCGGAAACCTCGCCGTCCGACCTGACTTACTGCAAATGGGTTGCGATAAGTTTGGGTCATGTCCTCCCGGCACCGCCGCTATCTCAGGCCCGTGCTTGCGCTGCTGGCGATCACCACTGCTGCGAGCTGCGCCGCCAGCAGCCCAGCCCCGAACGGTGCCGCAGGCACCGACACGGCCGCCGCTCAGGCCGCCGCTCAGGCCGCCGCTCGAGACCGGTGTCTCGCCCGTGCCCCCATCGCCGCCGGCCAGCGGTTACACATTGCCTCGACCGTCGCCCCGATCACCTCGATCGTGGCCAACGTAGCCGGCGACCTGGCCGACATCACCGGGCTGGTACCAGAGGGCACCAACTCGCACACCTTCGAGCCACCTCCGAGCGTGGCGGCCACGCTCGCCACAACCGACATCGTGTTCGCCAACGGCCTGAAACTCGAAGATCCAACCAGCGAACTCGCCCAGGCCAACATGCCCAAGGGATCGGCCCTGTGTGAACTGGGAACCGCCGTCCTGCCACCAAGCGAGTACATCTACGACTTCTCGTTCCCGCAGGATGCCGGCAAGCCGAATCCGCACCTCTGGACCAACCCCCCGCTGGCCAAACAGTACGCGGCGCTCGTGCGCGATGTGCTCGTTTCGGCGGACCCGACCAACGCCGCCACCTATCAGGCCAATGCCACCGCGTTCATGGGGCGCATCGATGCGCTCGACACAGCGATGCGCGCCGCAACGGCAACGCTCGATCCGGCGCAGCGGCAGCTACTCACCTACCACGACGCCTACGCCTATTTCGCCGTTGAATACGGCTGGAAGGTCATCGGAGCGATCCAGCCGTCGAGCTTCGACGAACCAACCGCTCAGGACGTGGCCAAGCTCATCGTGCAGATCCGCTCATCGGGTGTGCGAGCCATCTTCGGGTCAGAGGTGTTTCCCAGCACCGTGCTCAAACAGATCGGGCGAGAGACGGGCGTGCAGTACGTCGATGTCCTTCGCGACGACGACCTCATCGGTAAGCCCGGCGATGCCGATCACTCGTATCTCGGTCTGATGCGATTCGACTACGTCACCATGATCGAAGCGCTCGGCGGCAACGCCGCAGCGCTGATCGCCCTCGACGTCACCGACGTCGCGCCCGACACGTCGGACTACCCGCAGTGACCGCGCTCGTCACGCTCAACGGTGTGTCGCACGCCTACGACGGTCCAACAGTGCTCGAGCACGTGCACCTCAGCGTGGACAAGGGATCGTTCCTCGGCGTCATCGGCCCATCCGGGTCGGGCAAGACCACCCTGTTGCGCATCGTGCTCGGCAACCTGATCCCCACCGAGGGCAACGTCTCGCGGGCGGCAGGGATACGGCTGGCCTACGTTCCCCAGGTCGAAACCGTGAACTGGAACTTTCCCATCACGGTCAGCGAGGTCGTGCTGATGGCCGGAGCCTCAACGCTGCGCCGGCCGTGGGCCTCGGTGACACAGCGCCGCGAGGCCGGCGAGTTACTCGAGCAACTCGGCCTCGGTGGGCTCGACCATCGCCACATCCGCGAGTTGTCGGGCGGCCAGCAGCAACGCGTCTTTCTGGCCCGCGCCCTGCACCGCAAACCCGAGTTGCTCGTGCTTGACGAACCGACCTCGGGCGTCGACGTGCGGACCCGGCACGAGATCGTGCATCTGCTCACCGATCTGCACCACGACGGCATGTCCATCATCCTCACCACGCACGACATCAACGGCCTGGCCACCCACCTGCCCACGATCGCGTGCGTCAACCGCGAGCTGATCGCCGTCGGCACACCGCGCGAGGTGCTCACCCCGCCAATCCTCGAACGCACCTACGGCGCACCGATGGAAGTCCTCGAACACGGCGGCATGTTGCTCGTCACCGACACCCCGCTGGAGCCAGCATGAAGATCTTCGAGCCGTTCCAATTCGAGTTCTTCCGCAACGGCCTCGTGGTCGCCGTACTGGCCGGTGCGATCTGCGGGCTCATCGGCGTCTACGTCATCTTGCGTCAGATGAGCTACATCGGCCACGGTCTGTCGCACTCCATCTTCGGCGGGGCGGCAGCGAGCGCTGTCGTGTCGGTGAACTTCTACATCGGTGCCGGTCTGTGGGGCCTGCTCTCGGCGCTGATGATCGGCCGCGTGGCACGCCGCGGCAAGATCGGCTCCGATGCGGCCATCGGCGTCATCACCACGGCGTCGTTCGCCCTCGGCCTTGCCCTGTCGAACCTGTTCGGGCAGGCCAAGCGCTCGATCGACGCCGTGCTGTTCGGCTCGATTCTGGGCGTCACCCGCAACGACGTCGCCGCCGTGTTCGGTGCCGGCGTGCTCGCCGTGGTCGTCATCTGGGTGTGCTACCGCCGCCTGCTGTTCGCCACCTTCGACCCCGAGGTCGCTGCGGTCAGCGGCGTGAACGTGCCCCGGATGGAAGCGCTGCTGATGCTGATGCTCGCTGTCACCATCTTGTGCACGATGAAGGTGATGGGCGTGTTGTTGATCAGCGCGCTGCTCGTCACCCCGGCGGTCATCGCCCGGATGCTCACCAACTCATTCGCGCGAATGTTGGTCATCGCCCCGATCATCGGCGCCGTGTGCGGCTTCTGCGGGATGTTGCTCAGCTACCACATCGATGTATCGCCGGGCGCAACGATCATCCTGATGGCCTCGGGGGTATTCCTCGTGGTGTTCACCGTCACCGGCACCCGCGGACGACGCAACGTCGGCGGGATGGTGCACTGATCAACCCTCGGCGATGAGCTCCCAGGTCTGCCCAGCGGGTGTGTCGCGAACCTCGACGCCGGCGGCAGCGAGCCCGTCACGGATCTGATCGGACAGGTCGTAACGTTTGGCAGCACGAACCTCGAGACGGGCCAGGAGCGCCACGTCTACCAGCGGGCCGAAGACGGTGCGGGGGTCGGCCAGGCCGCCGAGCGCGGCATCACCGAGACGCACGATCATCGAGCGCAGCAGCGAACGCGCCCGATCGGTCTCGTCGCTCTGGAGCGTGTCCATTGACCAACCCACGATGGCTGCTTCGAGGTCGAGCACAGCAGCCGATGCGCCAGCAGCATCCCGATTGGCGAGCGCCTGATCGAACGCTTCCCCCAACCGGGCGGCATCGCCTGCGAGCGACGCATCCGCCGCCGCCGCCGCCGTGTTCGTCGGCTGTGCAGCAGCAGCATCACTCAGCGTGGCCGGGGGACCCGCCGCCGGGCGATGGCCGGCCGATGCGGCCTGCGGGCCGGCGCGCAGCACGTCGATTGAAACCGTCTCGCCGCTCGGGACCTGCATCGAAATGCCGTGACGGCGGACCGTCAGCACGCCCAGGCCCACCACCGTGGCGGTGTCGGCATCGAGGTCGAGAACCACGCCGGTGTGCTCGTCGATGCCCAACACGAACGCACCATCTGGCAGCAGCGTCTCCATGACCGTCAGGCGCTTCTCGCCGAGGTAGCAAAACCGGGTGTCGTGGTGGCCGCCCTCGGCATTGTTGTAGTGCGGGATCACCGCCACGGGCAGCCCAATAGCCGTCAGCACATCGAGCCCGTCCAGCCACATGGGGTCCGCCCCGGACTTGTAGATCTCATACACCGGCACCGTTGCCAGACCGAGCGTGAGCGCAGCAGCGCTCGAAAATGTCACCGCTCCGCCCGTACGCAGCTTCTCGGCCAACAGATCGGGGATCGGCGTGCCTGCCCATTGACGCAAGGCGTAGGTGGGACTGCCGGGCCCGGCGAAGACGAACCTGGCCTGACGGACGCGCGTGAACGCTGCCTCGCGTTCGAGCGTGGACGCTTGCTCCACACGTTGCAGGCCGGCCACCTCGACCGTTCGGTTGAGGCTGACCCGAAAGTAGTCGATGGTCTTGGCCGACAGCTCGTCGGCGTTCTCTTGGAAGCCGAACGGCGTGTCGAGGAACACGGCAGGAACCTGCTCGCCGGCGGCGCCGGACGCGCTGAGGCGTTCGAAGACCATTCGGTGCGGCTTCACCATGGTCGGGGCAGTCTCGCCGCTGCCCATGATGGTCAGTATGCGGGTCATTCGCGAACGGCCTCCTCGGCTAGGCCGAGCAGCACGAGAGCCAGCTCGACGGGGTATTGAGCATGGATGTCGTGATCGGCAGGAGAGAACCAGTGGACACGCCCGAGCGGCAGTGCCTGCACCGCCGCGTCGACGGCCCGGCGCTTGTCTGAGGTCCATGCGACATCACCCGTGTCGGCGGGCACGAGCAGCGCCGGAACGCTGACGTGCGGGTAGCGGTCAGACGGGCGGTGGTGGTACAGCGATTGCAGGATCGCAATGTGCCGGTCGAAGGTGAGCCACGGCGCGATCGTGCCGTCGGCGCGAACCTCGAAATTGGCCAGCGCACCGGCGATGCCGGAGTCGGGCCAATCAGGGTGCGCGCCACGCATCCACTGTTCCATGGTGCTGACCGGCGTGCCGATGAGTCGGGGCGGCGCCAACACCTCCAGGCACTCTGCCCAGGTGTCGAAACGCTCTCCGAGTTCGATGAACCCGCCGTCAACGGCAGCGATTGCCCCCGCCAACTCAGGATGGGTGGCGGCGAGTTCGATCACGACGTTGCCGCCCCAGGACTGGCCGACCACAACGGGCCTACGCCAGCCGAGTTGGCCGATCACCGTCACGAGATCGGCGACGACGTGGGCGAAGTCGTAGCCGCTGTCGGGCTTGCCCGATCGGCCGTGTCCGCGCAGATCGATCGCTGCAACGGGGTGCCCGGCTGCGGCGAGCGCGGTGGCCACACCGCTCCACAGGCGAGCGTTCGATGCCAGCCCGTGCACGAGCAGGAACGGCACGCCGCTGCCGCCATCGCCGCTGCGCTGCATCGTCAATTCGACACCGTTGCCAACGGCGACAGTGTGCTCGACAACCTTCATCGGGCGCTCCCTGCAGCAGTTCGGATCTTGTCGCTCAACGACACCACATCGATCACATCACCGATGGCCCTGGGCCACGGCGCACGAGCCCTGACGGCATCGGCAAACGCTTCGATCATGCCAAGGTAACAGTTACCACCGTCGGCACCATGGCGCTCGATGGTGCCATCGGGGCGGGTGATGACGAACTCGGCATCGTTGGGCCCGGGGGTGAATGGCCGCTCGACAGCGAGCGACCCGTTCGTGCCCGCCAGGTGCATCCACTGCCGTTCGGGCAGTTCGAACGACATCAGCACCGATGCTGTGGCCCCCTGCGGCCAGGCGATCATCGCCGACGTGGTGGTGTCGATACCCGTGGCGGCCACACGCTGACGCGCCCCGACCACCACCGAATCAGGACCCAGCGCCTGCACCAGCGGAGCCAGGCAGTAGACCCCGACATCGAGCAGGGCCCCACCACCGTGCTCGGGTTGCCAGCGGTAGTTCGGGGCGTCGGCAAGGGTGAAACTGAACTGGGTGTCGATGTGGCAGACCTCGCCGATGTCGCCAGCGGCGATGCGGCGGGCAATCGCCACCGAGCGCGGATGGAACGGCGTCATGTACGCCTCAGCGAGCACGACACCCGCTGCGTGGCAGGCAGCGGCCATGGCCTCGACCTCGGCCACGTTGCAGGCCAACGGCTTCTCGCAGAGCACGTGCTTGCCGGCCTCGGCCGAGCGCTGCACCCATTCGAGGTGCATCTGGTTCGGCAGCGCGATGTACACCGCGTCGATGCTCGGATCGGCGAGCACATCGGCGTAGCTGACCGATCCGCTGCGCGACCCAACGCTGCCGACCTGGGCAACGGCGCACTCGGCGATGGCGGGCAACACGGCGGCATTCGCAATCCACGACCGGCCACCGAGGACCCCGATCCGGATACGTTCAGCCACGTTCGACCACTTGGCCCCCGTTCGCCGCCGAACGGTGTGCGTCCTCGAGCACTGCCACGACATCGCGCGACTCCGATGGGGCAACGGGCACCGCTTCGCCGAGCAACAGGTGATCTGCGAGCGCCCGGTGGAACGGCCAGCCTTCGCGTGGTACCGGCGGCAGGACCATCTCGATCACGCCGAGGTCGGGCTCGTAGCGGCCGATGCGCAGATCAACTGCGGCCTCGGCGTGATGCCAGGCGG
Source organism: Actinomycetota bacterium (assembly GCA_009726095.1). Classification (GTDB taxonomy): domain Bacteria; phylum Actinomycetota; class Acidimicrobiia; order Acidimicrobiales; family Ilumatobacteraceae; genus WLMZ01. The sequence goes on along the minus strand of WLMZ01000104.1, from coordinate 3,480 downwards.
AGCTCACATGGCCCCGGCCGGCGACAAGGTTGTCGGCGACGATGGGTCGGTAGTCAGCAGCAGCAGTGCCACCCGTACCCTGCACATAGAACTTTGCCCGGCGGACAGCGGCTACATCGCTTTGCACGAAACGTGCTTCGCGGCCATCGTTCCAATGCATCTGCACCGTGATCTGATCGGCGTTGGAGACGTCGCGCCAGACGCGCTTGTGGGCCGTTGCCTGCACGCGATCCGGGGGGCCACCGAAGATCTGCAGGATCCAATCGATGTGATGCGAACCCCAGTCGTACACCGCTCCACCGGACAAGGCCTCGTCGCTGTGCCACCATCGGCACGGATGCTCGAAGCTGCCGACGAAGGTCTCCATGTTGAACACCTCGCCGAGCAGGCCGTTGGCGATGGCGCGACGCAGCGCCAGATAGTCGCCATCCCACCGGCGGCTCTGGTGAACGGTGATCGTGCGCTCAGCCGCATCAGCGGCCGCAATGAGCGTGTCGGCATCGGCGGCCGTGAGGCACATCGGCTTCTCGACCACGACATGCTTGCCGGCCCGGAGCAGTTGCAGGGCGAGCGGAGCGTGCAGCACGGGCGGCGTGGCCACGATGACCACATCGACAGTCGGGTCGGCGCAAAGCGAGGCCGTATCGGTGTGGCCGCGCACGTCGGGGAAGTCGTGCTGTGCGGCCATCAACCGTTCGGCGTTCGAATCGCAGACGGCGACGAAGTTCAGGCCGGGGGTCTCGGTTGCGGCGAGGCCGTGGGTGTAGCCCATCCCCCCGAACGGGCCGTATCCGACGATGCCAACGCCAACGGTGCCGGAGCGGATCGAGCGACCCGAGCCGGTGCGCGAGAGCGCGAGGCGATCCAGAAAGCGGCGCGGTTCGGCCGCAGCGCGCAGCCGGGTCGGCTCGATCGCAGTGATGATCACCACATCGTCGCCCGATCCGCATTCAACGATGGCGGGCACATCGGTGAAGCAGATGCTGACAGTGGCCAGCACGGTCACCCGCGTCGCGTCGATGACACGGAGGGGCACGAACTCCCCCGTCACCGCAGTTTCCCGAGAGAGCCGAGCGGCCTCGGGGCGTCGGTCGTCGGGACGAAGGAACCATTCACCCCAACTCAGCGTGTCTCCACGATCAAGCCCGAACGCTGCCAACTCCTGGGCGTTCAGTCCTGCCGCAGCTCTCTCATGTGCAACGTTCGGCATCGAACTGACGCTAGCTGTCGACCGCACATTTGGCCTGTCGGAGGTGCGACTTGTTGGATCGCGGTCCAGTTCGGTGGGAGATCAGCCGACCCGGCAGGGGCGCCTACTCGCTCCGGCGGCGGCGTTGGCGTTCCATCAGGCTGCACCAGTCCCACTGGGCGCCGCCCATCGCCGTGACTTCGGCGAGCATCTGGCCCACCATCGACGTGACCGGTAACGGCACGTTCATGGCGTTGGCCTCGGCCAGGAGCAGGCCGATGTCCTTGCGCATCAACGTTGTCGAGAAACCGAAGTCGTAGTCACCGGTCAGCATCTTGTCGGCACGGTTGGCCATCTGCCACGACGCCGATGATCCCTGAAGCATCACGTGGACGACCTTCATCACGTCGAGTCCGGCGGTCTCGGCAAAATCAAGTCCCTCGGCGAGGGCCTGGCACAGGCCGATCACACAGATCTGGTTGGTCATCTTGGTCAGCTGACCGGCGCCGGATTCGCCCATCAACACGTTGCGGGCGGCGTACGCCCCGATGATCGCCTCGCTGGCGGCGAAGGACGCCTCGGTGCCACCCACCATCGCGGTGAGCGTGCCGTTGCGAGCGCCATCGACACCGCCCGATACCGGCGCATCCAGAAACGCAGCACCAACCTTCGAAACCGCCACTGCCACCTCGCGAGCGCCCTCGACCGATGTCGTGGAGTGATCGATCCACACCGCCCCCGGCTGCAGCGCCGGCACGATGCGATCGGCAACCGCTCGCAGTTCGCGGTCTGCCGGCAACGACGACACCACGAAACTGCAGCCGGCGACGGCGTCGACAGGGTCGGTTGCTGCGGCTCCCCCGTGCTCGGCCACCCAGTTGTCGGCCATGCCCGGGACCACATCGCACACGGTGACGGAATGCCCGGCGCGCGCGAGGTGCGCAGCGATGTGCCAACCCATTCGGCCGATGCCGATCACGGCGACGCGCTGGGGATCGACAACTGCCTCGCCGCTCATGCCGGCACGCCCGGTGTGCCGCGGTCGGCGAGGACGAAGCCGCCAGCCAGCCGTGCGTGCGCCCTGCCACCGATGCCCATGGCGAGGATCACGACCATCTCATCTGGTTTCGGGCCATCGGGAACGCCAACCTCGATGGCGTCGTAGTGGCTCCCCACGTAGCTCCATTCAAGGTGCGTCAGGGGCACGTCGAGCCGCGCGCCCATGCCGGCGACCTTCTTCGTGGAGGGCACGATGGACGTACCCTTGCCGAGCGCCGTGCGCATGCCGGCCCCACCGGGGATGTGCCACATCGCGCCGTGCTCGATCTCGCCCGCCGAGCCCACGATGATGCCTTTGCCGTATCCGTCGATCACGCTGACGTCGCCGCCGAGCTGCGCAATGAGCATGTTGCCCATGTGCTCGCCGAGCGCTTTGAGCTCTGCGCTGGCGGGGCTGAGGTCTGCCACGTACTGCCCGACGTACGGGTTCGTGACGACGGCAGCAACGGCCCCCTTGCGGGCCGGCGTGTCGCGACGCGGGCCGAGATCATGATGGATCTCCTCGACGACAGTGACGAACTTGCGGACTGAGAACAGCATGGTTTCCTCGGCGGGTTGTGGGGTGCTGGTACGAATCCTCGCAGATCGAGTCGGCGTTGGCATGTGCCGGCGACGATCACGCGCCCGCACTGTGTGTGCGTTCAACAGGTACTGCTCCTGTCCCGAGAGGAACGCCTTGCCCGCCCCACGCCTCGCACCCGCGTTGACCACCATCACGCCAACTCCACCAGTACTGGCCCTGCCCGCCGGGGTGGTATCGCCGCCACATGACCGTACGCCAAGCCACCGCTGGCGTACGTCGTTTTGGTCGCGCACCTTCGACACGGCGCGCTCGGGCGGCGGATGGATGCGCGTCGATCGCCTGTACACCCGCGCAACGGCATCGCAGATTGCCTCCGACATCGCCTGCGCGCACCGACGCGACCCGGCCCTGCACCGCGTTCGGGGCATGTTCGCCGCCGAGCAATGGGAAGCCATCTGGGCGCCAGCCGAGAACGGCCCGCCCGGCGATCACGTGGTGTGGGTGCGACTGGTGCCCCTTCGATGATCCGACAGATCCAGACGGCATCGCCGGCGCAGCGACCCATGCAGCGTCAACTCGAAGCGACATACACCATTTTGATCATCGCCCTGCGTCAGGTTGGTCGGTATTGGTTGTGCCACTACTGTCCGGAATCCGTAGTCGGCATTTCGTCGAACGGGGAGGGGGCGGGGGCGTCGTGATCACGCAG
>WLMZ01000103.1 GCA_009726095.1 Actinomycetota bacterium | reverse complement strand
TCGTTGCTCAGGACCTCGCCGAGCTGGACGTTGCCGTGTCCGACCATGCTTGGCACCAGCGCCAGGCTGATGATGATGACGATGTTGGACAGCACGGGGGCCCATGCGGCGGCAAAGAACCGCCGGCGTGCGTTCAGCAATGCGGCGCCGATTGCAGAGAGCCCGTAGAAGAAGATCTGGATCAAAAAGATGCGCGACAGCGCAGTGCCGACCTTGCGGTACTCATCGGCGTTGATCGTGCTCGGTGGGTGGATCGAGAAGAGATGAAAGATCCACGGCGCCCCCAGAACAGCAAGTGCTGTCACTGCGGCCAGGGCGAGCACGGCAACCGTGACGACGGCAGACGTTGCGTCATCGTCACCGTCCTCGGCGTGCTTGGTGAACAGGGGTACGAGGCTGGCCGACAGCACGCCACCGAGCAGCAACTCGTACACGGCGTTGGGGCTGTTGTTCGCGCCGTCGTAGGCGTCAGCGAGCGCTGTCTGGCCAATGACGACGCTGAACACCACGACACGCATCAGCCCGGTGACGCGCGACAGGGCCGTGCCCATTGCCACGACGAGGTTCGATCTGAGCAGACCCGCGCCGATGGGCGTTGATGTCATCCCCTCGGGCCCGCGTTCCACGGTGCGCATCGTACGTCGTCGGAGACCCCGTGGCCGATGACGTGCGCCACCCAATTGATGCCTCGGCATGGTGTGCCAGTAGGGTGCAGCACGTATGGGAAACCGCTTTGAATCCGTTCAGTCGGTCCGCGAAGGTCTTCGCGCCGAAAACTATCTTGCCGATGAAGGGATCGCTGGTGTCGTCTTCCTCGCCGATCGCCTCGGCAAGCCGGTGCTCGTCGAGGGTCCAGCAGGAACCGGAAAGACCCAGTTGGCCAAGAGCGTTGCCGAGATGACCGGCGCGCGGCTGATCCGACTGCAGTGCTACGAGGGCCTCGACGAATCGAAGGCGCTCTACGAGTGGAACTACAAAAAGCAGCTGCTGCGCATCCAGGCCGACAAGAACAGCGACTCATGGAGTGACGTCCACGATGACATCTTCTCCGATGAGTTCCTGCTCACCCGACCGCTGCTCGAGGCCATCACCTCGGAGGATCCCGTGGTGTTGCTCATCGACGAAGTCGACCGTGTCGAGGTGGAGACCGAGGCCCTGCTGCTCGAGATCCTCTCCGAGTATCAGGTCAGCATTCCCGAGCTCGGCACCATCACCGCCAAGCAGATTCCGTTGGTGTTCCTCACTTCGAACAACACCCGCGAGCTGTCCGAGGCGCTGAAGCGCCGGTGCCTGTATCTCCACGTGGACTACCCCGATCTCGAACGCGAGAAGCTCATCGTGCTCACCCGCGTCCCGGGCGTCACCGAGAACCTCGCCGATCAGATCGCGCGCATTGTGCGCAGCATTCGCCAGCTCGACCTGAAGAAGGCCCCGAGCGTCAGCGAGACCATCGACTGGGCACGCACCCTCGTGTTGCTGGGTGTCTCCAACATCGATGCGCAGCAGGCCAAAGAGACGCTGCACGTCCTGCTCAAGTACCAGACCGACATCGCCAAGGCAGCCAAAGAGCTGGCTGTCGAAGCCGTCAAGTAGTCACGCTGCACCGCGCCTCCACAGTGAACAAGTGAACAGTGAACAAGTGAACAGGGCCACCGTTTCATGATCGACCTTCTCGCCGGCTTCGTCACCGAGCTCCGCAGTGCGGGGCTGCCTGTGTCGTTGACCGAGAACCTCGACGCGATGGAGGCCGTGCAGCACATTCCTATCGAGGACCGCGACGCGTTCAAGTACGCGCTCGGTGCCACGCTCGTGAAGAACAACAGCCACTGGCGGGCGTTCGAGACCGTCTTCGAGGTGTACTTCAGCCTGCGGGGCCCAGAGTACAAACTGGTCGAGGGTGGCGACAGCGAACTCGACGAGATGTGGCGCGAGATGCAAGAGCAGCAGGGCCAGGGCGAAGGCCGGGGCGCCGGCGGCGGGGGCATGGAGTCGCTGACCCCCGAGGAGATGATGAACCTTCTCATGAAGGCGCTGATGAAGGGCGACCAGGGCATGATGCGTGCTCTGGCCAAGCAGTCAGTGCAGCGCTTCGCGGGTATGGAGCCAGGCCGTCCTGTGGGCGGCACCTACTACCTGTATCGCACGCTGCGTAATCTCGACCTCGAGGGCATGCTCGACAAGCTCATGGAGGCCAGCCGGCAAGAGGTGGGCGGCGATCTGACACCGCTCGAGGAGCGCCTCGAGAAAGACGAATACGACAGCCGTATCGACCAGTTCAAGAAGGAAATCGAAGCCGAGATTCGCCGCCGTTTGGTCGCCGACCGCGGTGCCGAGGCGATGGCCAAGACGCTTCGTAAGCCGTTGCCCGAAGATGTTGAGTTCATGCACGCGTCGCGCGACGAGATGCAGAACCTGAAGAAGTCGTTGTACCCGCTGACCCGCAAGTTGGCAGCGCGCCTGGCCCGCAAACGTCGTCACGGGCGCAAGGGCCCGCTTGACTTCCGCAACACGGTCCGTCATTCGCTCTCGTACGGCGGCGTGCCCGCTGAGCCCAAGTTCAAGTACCCCCGCCCGGCCAAGCCCGAGCTCATGGTGGTGGCCGACATCAGCGGCTCCGTCGCGGCGTTCGCTCGGTTCACACTGATGCTCGTATACGCGATCCAGGGGCAATTCTCCAAGGTGCGTTCGTTCGTGTTCATCGACGGTATCGACGAGGTCACTGACTACTTCAAGGGCGTCGAGGACATCAGCGAGGCCATCCACCGCGTCAACACCGAGGCCGATGTGGTGTGGGTCGACGGCCACAGCGACTACGGCCACGCCTTCGAGGTGTTCTGGGAACGCTACGGCAAAGACATCGGCCCCAAGACCACGGTGCTGCTGCTCGGCGATGCGCGTAACAACTATCACGCCAGCCAAGCATGGGTCGTGAAGAACATCCGCCAGAAGGCCCGGCACGTGTACTGGCTCAACCCCGAGCCGCGTAGCTACTGGAACACGGGCGACTCGATCGTCGGCGACTACGGCACCCACACCGATGGCGTGTACGAATGCCGCAACCTGCGCCAACTCGAAGCGTTCGTCGAGAAGCTCGCCTGAACGCTCGGGCACGCGGTGTCCTTTTGGCCACGCACCCGCCGTGGTGATTCTCGTACGAGATCCGTCATTGCCCGTTGACGCAGCGTCAGGCCCGGTTGACGGATTTCGGAACACACGGCATCTGCTCGGGCAGCGGTCGGGTGCATGCCGGCCGTGGGAGGAGAGGCAGACGAGAGCGGGTCGGCGGCAGCTCCGCAGGCAGAGCGTCAGCTGCGCAGAGCGTCAGCTGCGCTGGTAGTTGGGGGCTTCTTTGGTGATGGTCACGTCGTGGGGATGCGACTCCTCGCGACCAGCCGTGGTGACCTTCATGAAGTGCGCCGTGTCGCGTAGGGCCTGGAGCGTACCGGCGCCGGCGTAGCCCATGCCGCTGCGTAGACCGCCGATGAGCTGGTAGGTCACGTCGCCGAGTCCACCTGCGAAGGGCACGCGGCCCTCGACGCCCTCGGGAACCAGCTTGCGGGTGCCGCTGGGTGCCTGCCCGCTGGCGTAGCGATCGGCGCCATGGCCCGACATCGCGCCAAGCGAGCCCATGCCACGGTAGGTCTTGTAGCGCCGACCCTCGAACAGCTCGAGTTCGCCGGGGGCCTCTTCGGTGCCGGCGAGCAGCGACCCGAGCATCACGGTTTCGGCTCCGGCGGCAATGGCCTTGACGACATCGCCGCTGTAGGTGATGCCGCCGTCGGCGATCACGGGAATACCCATGCGTCGGGCCTGCAAACACGAGAAGTAGATGGCCGACAGCTGTGGCATCCCGGCGCCCGACACGACGCGGGTGGTGCAGATGGACCCGGCGCCCACGCCCACCTTCACGGCGTCGGCGCCTGCGTGGACGAGCGCCTCGACGCCCTCCTCGGTGACCACATTGCCAGCAACGATGGCGACTGACGGCCACCCGGCGCGGAGGCGTTCGATGGTCTTGATGACCCCGGCGGAGTGGCCGTGGGCGGTATCGATGACGAACGCATCCACGCCCATGGACGCCAAGGCCTCGGCGCGTTCTTCGACATCGGGTCCAACGCCGACAGCGGCGGCGCAGGCCAGGCGGCCTTGAGAGTCGCGGGTTCCGTTGGGGAACTCCTGGCGCTTGAGGATGTCTTTCACGGTGATGAGGCCGCGCAGGAAGCCGTGCTCGTCGACGAGCGGCAGTTTCTCGATACGGAACTTCTGCAGTATGGCGCGAGCCTCTTCGAGGGTGGTGCCGACTGCGGCGGTGACGAGCCGTTCGCCGGTCATGAAATCGGTGACCGGTCGATCGAAGTCGCTGCCCTCGCAGAAGCGGATGTCGCGGTTGGTGAGGATGCCGAGCAGCTTGCCGTCGTGGTCGGTGATGGGCACTCCGCTGAACTTGAAGCGGTTCATCAGCGCTTCGGCATCGTGCAACGTTGCCGTGGGCGCCAGGGTGACGGGATCGGTGATCATGCCGCTCTGGCTGCGCTTGACCTTCTGCACCTCGGCGGCCTGGTCGAAGATCGACAGGTTGCGGTGGATCACGCCGATCCCGCCCTCGCGGGCCATCGCCACGGCCATCGGTGCCTCGGTGACCTTGTCCATCGCCGCCGACACCAATGGCATCGCCAGGCGGATGTCGCGGGCGAACAGCGCAGACGTATCGACCGAATCGGGGAGGACCTCGCTGTAACCGGGCACGATGACGACGTCGTCGAAGGTGAGGGCCTCGAATCGATCAAAGAACGCCTCGCGGTCATTTCGGCCGGCAGTGCGTGAAGTCGAAGGGCTGGGCATGGTGGGCCTCCTTCGGGCGCAGCAGAGTGTTGCAGACTGACCCTAGGTCCCTCTCGTGGTGGAAGCCGATCGATTGAACGAAAAGTCAGCGGTGTGGCGGCTGTCGTTGTCGTTGTCGTTGTCGTTGTCGTTGTCGTTGTCGTCGGTGCGATGATCGCAGCAGCGTGCTGTCGGCCTAGTCTCAGTGGCCTGTGACCCGACTGATTCTTGTTCGCCATGGCGAATCCAACACCACCGTTGCCCGACGCATTGGCGGCTTCCGTACCTGTTCGGGCCTGTCTGCGCTGGGTCGCCAGCAGTCCGAGCGACTTCGCGATCGTCTGGCGCAGTCCGATGAGATGGTCGCTGATGTGCTGATCAGCAGCCAGTTCGCCCGGGCACTCGAGACCGCTGAGATCATCGCCCCTGCTCTCGGCGCGCTGCCCATCGAGATCGTGGAGGGGTTTGGCGAGCACGACCCTGGTGTGGAATGCGACGGTCTGTCGTTCGACGAGTTCGTCGCCCGCTACGGCAGTCGCGATTGGGAGTCCGATCCGTTCAATGTCGGATTTCCCGGTGGCGAGACCCTGGCGTCGTTCCACCTGCGCGTCGGTGAGGCCATCTCTCAGACGATGCGTCGCTACGAGGGCAAGACCATCGTGGTGGCATGCCACGGGGGAGTGGTGGACGCTGCGCTACGTCAGGCGCTGCGCACTGCGCAGCTCGGGGTGTTCGAGATCAACACCGTGAACACCTCGATCACCGAGCTGCAGCTCGTGAAACCGGGGCGTTGGAAGCTGGTGCGCTACAACGACCACGCCCACCTGGCCGGCCTGCCGCGCGAAACCCAGCGGGCAGGCTGAACTCACGACGAGGCGAGGTTGGCCTCAAGCGTGTCGAGCGCTGCGTCCAGCTCGGGTGGCAGCGTTGCGCCGAACTGGGCGAAGTGGATGCGGATCTGCGGAATGGCAGCCTCCCAGCCCGCGACGTCGACCGAGAGCAGCGTGGCCATGTCGGCGTCGGCCACATCGAGACCGTTGATGTCGAGCGAACCGTCACCGGGCAGGTATCCGATTGCGGTTTCCACAGCACTGGCGGTGCCGGTGATGCGCTCGAACACCCACTTGAGTACCCGGCTGTTCTCGCCGTACCCGGGCCACAGGAAGCGGCCGTCGTCGTCGCGGCGGAACCAGTTGACGAAGAAGATCTTCGGCAGGTTCTCGGCGGTGGACTGCTTGCCGACCTTGAGCCAGTGGCTGAAGTAGTCGCCCATGTTGTAGCCACAGAAGGGCAGCATGGCCATGGGGTCGAAGCGCAGTTGGCCGACCTGACCCGCAGCAGCCGCCGTGGTCTCTGATGCCATGATCGAACCAAGGAACACGCCGTGCTCCCAATCGAATGCCTGGGTCACCAGCGGCACCGTGGTGCGCCGGCGGCCACCGAACAAGATGGCCGAGATCGGTACGCCACGGGGATCTTCCCATTCGGCGGCGATGGACGGGCACTGCGCTGCTGGGGCCGTGAACCGGGCGTTCGGGTGCGCTGCCGGGGTGTCGGACTCGGGCGTCCAGGTGTTGCCGCGCCAGTCGGTGGCGCGAGCCGGAGCGTTGTTGGTCATGCCCTCCCACCACACGTCGCCATCGGGGGTGAGCGCGGTGTTGGTGAAGATGCTGTTGCCCCACAACGTTTCCATTGCGTTGGCGTTGGTGTCATAGCCGGTGCCCGGCGCAACGCCGAAGAAACCCGACTCGGGGTTGATCGCATACAGGCGACCGTCATCGCCGAACTTCATCCAGCAGATGTCGTCGCCGATGGTTTCGGCCTTCCAGCCCGCAACGGTGGGCACGAGCATGGCCAGGTTGGTCTTGCCGCACGCCGAGGGGAATGCGGCCGCGATGTACTTGGCCTCGCCCGCAGGATTGGTGAGTTTCAGGATGAGCATGTGCTCAGCGAGCCAACCGGCGTCGCGGGCCATGACCGATGCAATGCGCAGCGCGAAGCACTTCTTGCCGAGCAGGGCATTGCCGCCGTAGCCCGAACCGAACGACCAGATCTCGCGGGTCTCGGGGAAGTGCACGATGTACTTGTTGTCGGGGTTGCATGGCCATGCGGAATCAGCCTGGCCCGGTTCGAGAGGCGCACCCACGGAGTGCAGGCACGGCACCCAGTCGCCGTCGCCCAGCACGTCGAGTGCGCCCTGGCCCATACGGGTCATGATGCGCATGTTGGTGGCGACGTACGGCGAGTCGGTGAGTTGCACGCCGATGTGCGCAATGGGCGAACCCAACGGGCCCATGCTGAAGGGCACCACGTACATGGTGCGGCCCTTCATGGCGCCGGTGTACAGGATGGTCATTTCCTCGCGCATGTCGGCGGGGTCGCGCCAGTTGTTGTTCGGGCCGGCATCGGCGGGGTCTGCGGCGCAGATGAACGTGCGGTCCTCGACGCGGGCAACGTCGCCCGGATCGCTGTGCGCCCAGTAACTGTTGGGCCGTTTGGCCTCGTCGAGTTTGGTGAAGGTGCCGCAGTCCACGAGTGCCTGGCAGAGGGTCTCGTATTCTTCGGCGCCGCCGTCGCACCAGTAGACGTGATCGGGCTGCATGATCGCTGCCCAGTCGCTGACCCACTGCTGAAGTCGCTTGTTGTTACTCGTACCGCTCATGGAAGAAGTCTCCTCGGTGGCGCGCTGGCGCGCCAAAGTCATCTGCGAGAAAAAGCAAAAGCCCGGTCAGTGGTGACCGGGCGTACCCATATCGATTTCGCTGCCGAGGTGGAGCCCTGTGGCCCGGCCATCGGAATCGAGCGAGAACACGACGCGCTGCCCTTGGCGGAGCATGCGGAAAATAGAACCCTGCAACGCGTTGGCGGCGAGGTCGTAATCGTTGAGATCGGTGTCGCAGATGACAACACCATCACCGCTGCCGGGATCGTATGACTTGATCACACCCTGCATGGCGGTCGGTGCCTCAGCCGGCCTTGACGATCTTGCCCGACTTGATGCACCCGGTGCACACGTTGATGCGTGTGGGGGTCTTGCCCACGAGGGCGCGCACCTTTTGGATATTCGGGTTCCAACGACGCTTGGTGCGACGGTGGGAGTGAGACACGGACATGCCCCAGGAGGGTCCCTTGCCACATACTTCACATACTGCTGCCATGAGCTTTTCTCTTTCCCAGAAGGGTCGAACGAGTCGTCAAAGGCTATCAGGGGGTTCCGCATCTCCAACCAGCGATCCGGCACGCCGTTGGCAGGCCGTCTGTCCGGGGATCGGGTCGTGGGATCAAGACGATGGCGCTCCGGTTCTGTACGATGCGCACGTGCCCACCCTTGAACGGCTCTCGGCGGATGCCCTGCGCGACACCGTGATCACCTTCCGCGACACCATGAAGGCGCATGCGGCCGAGATCAACCGGCTCAATGTCTACCCCGTCCCCGATGGCGACACCGGAACCAACATGGCGCGCACGCTCGACGCCGTGGTCGCCGAACTCGAAACCAGCGCACCCGAGCTGGAACCGACCTGCACCGCGATCAGTCACGGCTCACTGATGGGAGCGCGGGGTAACAGTGGCGTGATTCTGAGCCAGATCCTGCGTGGCATTGCCAACACGCTGAAAGAGGCGAGGGACGGCACCGCCGTGCACGTCGCCGAGGCATTGAAGAACGCATCCGCAGCCGCCTATCAGGCGGTGCTGAAACCAATCGAGGGAACCATCCTGACGGTGGTGCGCGAGTCCGCCGACGCAGCGCAGGTGTCCGCAGCCGGCGGCGCATCGCTGTCGGTCATGCTGCGTGCAGCGCGCTCGGCCGGACGTGCCGCGCTTGATCGCACACCCGAGTTGCTGCCCGTCCTGAAAGAGGCCGGCGTGGTCGATGCCGGTGGTGCTGGGTTCTTGTTGCTGCTCGACGCTGCACTGTTCGTGGTCGATGCCGAACCGTTGCCGATACCCACCGAGGTGGGGAACTCTGCATTCGATCCGTTCGAGCTCGTGGCCCACCGCGGTGCCGGCGATGTCAGCGAGCTGCGCTACGAGGTCATGTATTTCATCGATCTGCCCGATGCCAACATCGAGGCGTTCAAGCATGCCTGGGGTGAGATCGGCGACTCGATCGTGGTCGTCGGCGGCGACGGGTTGTGGAACTGCCATGTGCACACCAACGAAATCGGTGCTGCCATCGAGGCTGCGCTCGACAACGATGGTCGTCCACATCAGATCCGCGTCACCGACCTGTTCGAGGAGGTGGCCGAGGAGCACGCCCACCGCGAGGCCGCCCTGCACGGCACCGTCCCCGAGGTCATGGTGCCCCGCGGGCCGAGCGCAGCGGGCATGCCGTCGGTCACCTGCGCCGTGGTTGCGGTGTGCAGCGGCGACGGTTTATCCGAGCTGTTTGATCAGCTGGGTGTACAGGGCGTGGTCACCGGGGGACAGACCCTGAACCCGTCTACTGCCGAACTGCTGGCCGCAGTGGAGGCGGTCAACGCTCATCAGGTCATCGTGTTGCCGAACAACAAGAACATCATCCCTGTTGCCGAACAACTCAATGCGCTCACCGCCAAGAAGGTGGTGGTCGTGCCCACGCGCAGCATGCCCGAGGCGCTCGCTGCGCTGGTGGTGTACGACCCCGAAGCGTCAGCCGAGGTGAACGGCGACGAAATGGCTGAAGCTGCCGAATCCATGGCCACTGGTGAGGTCACCCAAGCGGTGCGCGACACCGGTAGCGAGGCGGGCCCGATCACCGTCGGCGACTGGATCGGCATCGTGCGCGGCGACGGCATCGTGTGTGTGAACGGCACCGTCATGGGCGCGTGCACAGCGTTGCTCGAAGCCCTCGTCACGCCTGGCCGCGAGATCGTCACCATCATTGAGGGCGCTCAGGCAATGGCGTCGACCACCGAGGCCCTGGCCGCATGGCTGGCCGACGAGCATCCCGATGTGCAGGTCGAGATCCATCGCGGTGGTCAGCCGTTGTATCCGTATCTGTTCGGCGTGGAGTGACCGAAGCGGTGGCCGGGCCCATCACGTTGCGGGAACTGCAGGACATACCTGTCGAGCGGTTGAAGGGCGTCGGCGACAAAAAGCAGGCGGCGCTGAAAGAAGTGGGGGTCAGCTCGGTGCTCGACCTGCTCACCACGTACCCCCGTCGCTTCGTCGATCGCACCGACGAGGCGCGGATCAGCGACCTGGTACCGGGTCAGGAGGCGCTGGTGCTGGTCACCGTGCGGTCGGTGACGAAGCGAACCATGCGCAACCGCCGGACCATGGTCGAGGCAAAGGTCGGCGATGGTTCTGGCTCGATGCACGTGGTGTTCTTCAACCAACCCTGGCGCGAACGTCAGCTGCGCGAGGGGTTGCAGGTGGCGCTGTTCGGTAAGGCCGAGCTGTTCAGGGGTGGCCAGCAGATGACCAATCCGATCGTCGATCTGATTGGTGACCGCACCGGCAAGATCGTGCCGATCTACCCACAGAGCGAGAAGGCGCAGTTGAGCACCTGGGAGATTGCCGGGTGGGTCGAGAACGCGCTCGAACGCTGTGCGCTGCGGGGCTTCGAGGATCCCGTGCCGTTCGAGGTGCGGCGCGAGCTCGGCCTGATCGATCGAGGGCGGGCGATGCGCCAGATCCACATGCCCCAGACCATGGGTGAAAAAGAACAGGCCCGTCGGCGCCTGGCATTCGACGAGCTGCTGCGGGTGCAGATGGTGCTGGTGATGCGCAAGCGGGCGTTCGAGCGCGAGCAGCGCGGTATCCGCCATGACATGAGCGGCGATCTGGTTCGCCGGTTCCACGCGGCGCTGCCGTATCCGCTCACCGGGGCGCAGTCACGGGCCATCGCCGAGATCGAGTCCGACCTAGCCGGTCCGCACCCGATGCACCGCCTGCTGCAGGGCGATGTCGGTGCCGGCAAGACGGTGGTTGCCGTCTCGGCGCTGCTGTGCGCCGTGCAGGGCGGCCATCAGGGAGCGTTGATGGCGCCCACCGAGGTCTTGGCCGAACAGCATGCGGCTGGTATCCGTCAACTGCTCGACGGACTGCGCGTGCCGGCTGACAACCTGTTCGGTGAGCGGCAGCTCAACGTTGCGCTGCTGACCAACCGGGTCACCGGCCAGGAGCGCCGCGACGTCATGGCCGGCCTGGCCGACGGCACTGTCGATATCGCCATCGGCACCCACGCCCTCATCCAGGAGGGGGTCGCGTTCCACAGCCTCGGGGTGGTGGTGGTCGACGAGCAGCATCGGTTCGGCGTCGAGCAACGCGCAGCGCTGCGCACCAAGGGGTCCAACGATGCTGTGCCCGACGTGCTGGTGATGACCGCCACACCGATTCCACGGACCGCAGCCATGACCGTGTACGGCGACCTCGACGTGAGCGTGCTCGATGAGATGCCCCCCGGTCGAACGCCCATCGTCACGCACTGGGCGAATGGGCCGCTGATGGAGCTGGCTGCGTGGGGTGACGTGCGCACTGCCGTCGCCGCCGGCCAGCAGGCCTACGTGGTGTGCCCGCTCATCGACGAGAGCGAGAAGTTGGAGGTTGCGTCGGCCCAGGAGACCTTCGAGCGGCTGGTGCATCAGGATCTGAAGGGCCTACGGATCGGGTTGCTGCATGGTCGGCTTCCCTCGGCTGACAAAGAACAGGTGATGGGTGCGTTCCGTCGACGCGAGCTCGACGTGTTGGTTGCCACCACGGTCATCGAGGTCGGCGTCGACGTACCCAACGCCACGGTGATGGTCATCCTCGATGCCGACCGTTTCGGGATCGCCCAGCTCCATCAGCTGCGCGGCCGGGTCGGTCGCGGGCAGGCCGCGTCGCTGTGCTGGCTGGTCACTGCGCAGCTCGAGGGCACCAGCCCGCGCGTCGAGGCACTCGTTGGTTCCACCGATGGCTTCGAGTTGGCCGAGATCGACCTCGAGCTGCGCGGTGAGGGCACACTGATGAACACGATGCAGAAGGGGCGCAGCGACCTGAGGATCGCATCGTTGCGGCGCGACCGCGAGCTCGTTGCCCTGGCCCGCAGCGTTGCATTCGGCATCGTCGACGCAGACCCGATGCTCGTTCGGAATCAGCCATTGCTCGACGAGCTCGGCCTGCTGCTCAGCGCGCAGGACGAGGAGTTCCTGTTCAAGAGCTGATGTCGGGCCTACTACGCCGGTGTTTGGGTCGCAGTTTGCGCTCGTAGATACAGTTGCGGCTGTGGGGGAGCGTATGCGGGCAGGGTTGACGCGGCGGGTCGGGCGTGACGCTGGGTTCACGTTGACCGAGCTCGCGGTGGCGATGGTGGTGATCGGTGTGTTGGCGTCGGTCGCGGTGCCCAACTTCTTGGGTGCACGCAACGATTCGTATGACCACGAAGCGCAGTCTGCGGTGACGGCAGCGTTGAACGCTGCTGATACGCATTACGCGAACTACGGCGATTTCTCGCCGTCGACGAACGCAACGTGTCACACCAGTGGCAACACCGCCCTGGTGTCTGATCTGCAGCGTCTCGAACCGAATTTCTCGTTCGTTGACGATGCTTCGGTGTCGGACAACCCGCGTGTTGTCAGTGTTGACGCTGCAAACAGTTACAACTCCAACGGTGAAGACCTGGGCTGTCAGGTGTTCTACGCCACT
>WLMZ01000102.1 GCA_009726095.1 Actinomycetota bacterium | reverse complement strand
GCGAGATTCGTCAGGGTGTTGTCAGCAGCGTCGTCAGCTTCGGTGCGTTCGTCGACCTCGGCGGTATGGACGGCCTCATCCACGTCAGCGAGCTGTCGTGGAAGCATGTCGATCACCCGGGTGCCGTGGTGGCCGTTGGCGATCCCGTCACCGTGCAGGTGCTCGATGTCGACTTCGACCGCGAGCGCATCAGCCTGTCGCTGAAGGCAACCCAGCAGGATCCATGGCAGACCTTCGCCAACAGCCACCAGGTGGGCCAGTTGGTCTACGGCCGCATCACCAAGCTCGTGCCGTTCGGTGCGTTCGCTCAGGTGGGCGAAGGCATCGAGGGTCTGGTGCACATCAGCGAGATGAGCGCCCATCACGTCGACTCGCCCGAGCAGGTCGTCACGCCCGGCGAGGAACTGTGGGTCAAGATCATCGACCTCGACCTCGCCCGTCGCCGCATCAGCCTGTCGATCAAGCAGGCCGCCGAGGGTGGCGAATTGGCCGAGGAGTACCGTCAGCACTTCGAGATGGACGAGCACGGCAACTGGGCCGTTGGCGCCGACGATGTCGAGCGCGAAGCAGCCTGGGCCGAGTACTACCAGGAAAATGGTGGTGGCCCTGAGTCAGCCGACGGCGAGCCGGCACCCGCCGGCGAGGCAACCGAAGTGGTCGAAGCTGCCGCAGAGGAAGCCCCCGCCGAAGAGGTCGCAGCCGAAGAGGTCGCAGCCGAAGAGGCCTGATCGCCCACGGGCACAGATCGCCCACGGGCACACAGGTATTCAGCAGTATCGAATCGAGCGGATGGGGTCGGGCAACCGGCCCCATCTGCCGTTTTTGGGTGGACCGCCCGGTGTTATTTCAGGTGGACGATGCCCATGCGTACGGCGGTCAGCACGGCCTGCGTGCGATCGCGGGCGTCGAGCTTTTCGTAGATGGATGCCAGGTGGTTCTTCACCGTCTTTTGGCTGATGAACAGTCGGGCGGCGATCTCGGTGGTGCCGAGCCCGTCGACGACGAGTTGGAGCACCTCCTCCTCGCGCGGGGAGATCAACGGCTCGTCGTTGGCATCGAGGTCGCGGGCCGCGGTGAGCATGAGCGCCGCAAGATTCTTCGAAAGCACCGTGTCGCCAGTGGTGGCCAGGCGGATGGCCTCGACGACCTCGGACATGGAGCAGTCCTTGGTGAGGTAGCCCGATACACCGGCGCGCAGCGCCGTATCGATGATGCTGCGGTCCATGTGCATGGTGAGGATGATCACCTTTTGGCGGCCATCGGCTTTCAGCAGGCGTCGCGATGCTTCGATGCCATCGACATTGGGCATCGACACGTCCATCAGCACGACGTCTGGGCGCAGCTCCAGTGCCAGACGCACGGCCTCCTCGCCGTCGCCGGCCTCGCCAACCACCACGAGTCCCTCGGCCTCGAGGCCGCGTCGCAGCCCCTGGCGCAGCATGGTGTGATCATCGACGAGTAAGACGGTCATTCCCATTGTCCTGCCCCCTTGTGCTGTCGCAGGCTGACTTGGATAACCGTACCGTTGGGTGACGACTCGGTGGTCAATTTCGCGCCGATGCTCGCAGCGCGTTCGCGCATGCCCACCATGCCGTAGCTGTCGTTCCGGCCGCCGGTTGCCGCCAGGCCGACGCCGTTGTCGGTGATGGTGAGTGCGGCGTGTGTCGGTGTGGACAGCAAACTGACGGTGGCTTCGGATGCTTGCGCATGCCGTTCGACGTTGATCAGTGCCTCGCGTGCGATGTGCCAGAGTTCGCGCTCCTGGGCGAGCGTGAGGCGGTCGTGCTGTTGGGACTCGAACGAGATCTGCAGTCCGCTCCTCCCTCGGACCCGATCGACGAACTGCTTGAGTGTGGAGGCGAGGTCCTGGGTTTCGGAGACGTTCGAGCGCAGGTCGTAGAGCGTCTCGCGCACGTCGCCGATCATCCGGGTGACCTGCTGGCGGAGCTCTCGGAGCGAGTCGTCAACGGACTCGCCGCGGGTGGCCGCGCCGATGGACCGGTCGATCTCGAAGCCGAGGAAGGCCAGGGACGAGCCGATGTGGTCGTGGATGTCGCGTGCGATGCGATTGCGTTCCTCGTCGGCGGACACGATGCGTAGGCGCTGGAACAGCCGGGCGTTGTCGATGGCGATACCAAAGGGCTCGGCGAGACCATGCAGGATCTCGGCCTGCTGCTGGCCGAAATGGGCCGGATTGACCGACTCGACAGCGATGGCGCCGATGACGGCACCGCGGGCGCGCAGCGCGGCGTAGAGGCCGGACCGGGCGAGTGGGGCGAGCGCCCCGGTGCTCTGATCGAGGTCGTCGCGTCGCACGGTCTTGGGATCACGCAGCGCCTCGCTGATCGCGTCGGCGCGTTCGGGCATGGCGGGGACATCGGAGATCGAGTACCCCTGTACGCGCAACGGTTCGAGTTCGTGGGTGACATCGCTGAACAGGAGAACGGTCAGCATGTTGTGGTCGATCAATGACTGCACACGTGTGACCGTGGAGTTCAACACGTCCTGCAGGTCGAGCGAGGCGGGCAGCGTCTGGGCGACACGCTGGAGTGAGAACAGCAGTGCGTTGGCCTCGGCGAGGCGGCCAACACGATCCAGCGCTGCCTGCTGGTGCCGCGCCGAGTCGAGCGACGCCCGATGCGACACGCCGCTGGTGACAGCGACCAGCGCCAGGAGCCCGAGCCAGAGGGCCGTGTCGCGGAGTCCCTTCACGGACCCAACCTCTTCGAGGTACTGCACGGTGATCACGGCCGTGGCGCCGGCACCGAGTTGTGCGCTGAAGATCGTGCCCCCGACAAACCCGGCGAACATGCACGTCGGTACCAGGCACACCGCAAGTGGCGAGGCCCAGCCTCCCGTGATCAGGACCGTGCCCGTGACGACTGCAAGCTCGACCACCACACGCAGACGAGTGCGGTTGTCGTTGCGGGACGCGATCGGACGGAGCACGGCGAACAGCGTGTAGACCGCAACGACTGCCGTCGCCATCGTGAGCGTCCAGTTGGACCAGCTGTACAGGTTGAAGCCGCGGATGACCGCACCGAAAAAGGCAGCGATGCGGAAGGGGAGCAATGGCGCCGCATCGATGGGGGCCGTGAGCTCGTTCGCGCGGGCACGGTCGGTCGGTCCGACCCGATCGTCACGTTGAGGGGCAGAACCGGCCGCAGCTGGATTGCGTCGGCGCTCGACCAATGGCCACGACAGCGGTGCGCCCTCGGTAGTTTCATCGCTCACGTTCGTGATGGTAGCGGTGCCGCTTGCTACCGTCGTCTCATGATCGTGGTGGGCCTCACAGGTGGAATCGGTTCGGGCAAGTCGACGGTGTCTGCGGGACTGGCCGAACTCGGAGCGGTCATCGTCGACGCTGATGCAATGACCCGCGAGCTGCAGCAGCCCGGTGGGGCGGTCTTCAACGCGATCGTCCAACGCTTCGGCGACGAGATCGTGGCTGCAGATGGTTCGTTGGACCGACTGGCGCTTGCGGCCATCGTGTTCCCGAACCCGGAGATCCTGAAGGAATTGAACGCCATCGTGCATCCGGCCGTCGGCCAGGCCATTCGAGAGCGCATGCGCGAGCACGTCGACACCGATCACGTCGTGGTGCTCGACGTGCCGCTGCTCATCGAGAACAGCCGATACCCGGTGGCCGGCGTTGCCGTGGTCGACACACCGATGGAGGTGGCGGTCGAGCGTCTCGTGCAATTCCGTGGCATGGACGAAGCCGATGCAAGGGCGCGCATGGCCCGCCAGGCAACTCGCGAGGAGCGGCTGGAGAAGGCCGACTTTGTCATCGACAACTCCGGCGATCGGGATGCGCTCATGGTGCAGTTGCCCGCATTGTGGGACTGGATGCGGTCGCTGCCGCCGGTGGCCGCCGACGACACCCGCCTTGCCGACCCGATCGAGCCCACTGCGGTCACGCACGCCGAAGGACCCACCGCAGCCATCGGGGATCGAACAATCGTTCGCTGATACACTGTGCGGGTGATTCCGTTCAAAGTGGTCTCCGACTTTGCCCCTGCGGGCGATCAGCCCAAGGCGATCTCGCAGCTCACCGACGGTATCGAGAGCGGATTGCGCTTCCAGACGCTGCTCGGAATCACCGGTTCGGGCAAGTCGGCCACCATCGCGTGGACCATCGAGAAGGTGCAAAAGCCCACGCTCATCCTCGCTCCCAACAAGTCGCTCGCCGCACAGTTGGCACAGGAGATGCGCGAGTTCTTCCCCGACAACCGGGTGGAGTACTTCGTCAGCTATTACGACTATTACCAGCCCGAGGCGTACATCGCCTCCAGCGATACCTACATCGAGAAGGACTCGTCCATCAACGACGAGATCGACAGGTTGCGCCACAGTGCCACGGCGGCCCTGCTCACACGCCGCGACACCATCGTGGTGGCGTCTGTCAGCTGTATCTACGGCATGGGTAACCCCGAGGAATACAAGGGCCAGTTGCTCGAACTGCACACCGGTGTCGATTACGACCAACGCAGCATCCTGCGCCGCTTGGTCGATCTGCAGTTCGACCGTAACGACATCGCCCTCGGCCGTGGCAAGTTCCGTGTGCGCGGCGACACCATCGAGATCCACCCCTCGTACGACGAGACGGTGCTGCGCATCGAGATGTTCGGCGACACCGTCGATCGCATCACGGTCATCGACCCCCTCACCGGCGAGCAGCTCAGCGAGATGAGCCAGGTGATGATCTTTCCTGCCACCCACTACGTGGCGGGCGACGAGCGCATGCGCAAGGCAGTGATCGGCATCGAGGCCGAGCTGCAGCAACGCCTTGCGCAGTTCGAGACCGAGGGCAAGCTGCTGGAGGCGCAGCGCCTACGCATGCGCACCCAGTACGACCTGGAGATGATCCAGGAGGTCGGCTACTGCAACGGCATCGAGAACTACTCCATGCACATCGACGGTCGCACCCATGGCGAACCGCCGTTCACGCTCATCGACTACTTCCCCGCTGACTTCTTGCTGGTCATCGATGAGAGCCATGTGGCGGTGCCGCAGCTGCACGGCCAGTACATGGGCGACCTCAGCCGCAAGGACCAGCTCGTCGAGCACGGCTTCCGCCTGCCCAGTGCACGAGACAATCGGCCGTTGCGATTCGAGGAGGTGCTCGAGCGAATTCCTCAGTGTGTGTTCCTGTCGGCCACGCCATCGCAGTACGAGCTGAAGGTGTCCGAACAGGTGGTCGAGCAGATCGTGCGCCCCACAGGCCTCATCGACCCCGAGGTCATCATCAAGCCCACCAAGGGCCAGATCGACGATCTCATCGAAAACGTCAACGCACGTGTCGCCCAGGGCGACCGTGTGCTCATCACCACCCTGACCAAGAAGATGGCCGAGGATCTCACCGAGTACCTGCTCGAGCAGGGCCTGCGCGTGCGGTATCTGCACAGCAACATCGACACCATCCAGCGCATCGAGACCCTGCGCGGCTTGCGCCTCGGCGAGTTCGACGCACTCGTGGGCATCAACCTGCTGCGCGAGGGCCTCGACCTGCCCGAAGTGTCGTTGGTGGCCATCCTCGATGCCGACAAAGAGGGCTTCCTGCGCAGCGAGACGTCGCTCATCCAGACCATGGGTCGCGCCGCTCGTAACGTCGATGGTCAGGTCATCATGTACGCCGACCGCATCACCAACTCGATGGCCAGAGCCATCGATGAGACCCAGCGCCGCCGCCAGCGCCAGATCGCGTACAACCTGGAGCACGGCATCAACCCGCAGACCATTCGCAAGGCGGTCGGTGACATCCTGTCGTTGCTGCGGCCCGATTCGTCGTCGCCGGTTCCCGGCAAGGATCGGCGTAAGCAGCGCGAACGCGACAAGGTGCAGCGCGAGCTCAAGACCCTGCCGCAGCAAGAACTCGCCCGGCTCATCCTGACGCTCGAGGAGGAGATGCACGAGGCTTCGGTCGAACTGCGCTTCGAATACGCAGCGCGCCTTCGTGACGAAATCAACGACCTGCGCCGCGAACTTCGCGATGCGGGCTGACCCCTTGCCCACTTCTCCTGGATAGGTTCGCCATATGGCCGACAAGATCATCGTTCGCGGAGCTCGCGAGCACAACCTGCGCAATGTCAGCGTCGACTTGCCCCGCGACAAGCTCATCGTCTTCACCGGATTGTCCGGTTCGGGCAAATCGAGCTTGGCGTTCGACACCATCTACGCCGAGGGTCAACGGCGTTACGTCGAATCACTCAGCGCGTATGCCCGCCAGTTCCTCGGTCAGATGGACAAGCCCGATGTCGATGTGATCGAGGGTCTGTCGCCGGCCATCTCCATCGACCAGAAGTCGGCCAGCCGCAATCCGCGCTCCACCGTCGGCACCATCACCGAGGTGTACGACTACCTCCGCCTGCTCTATGCGCGCATTGGCATTCAGCACTGCCCCAACGACGGCACGCGGCTGCAGCGCCAGACACCGCAGCAGATCGTCGATCGCATCCTGCTGATGCCCGATGGTACGCGCTTTCAGGTGTTGGCGCCCGTGGTGCGTGGCCGTAAGGGCGAGTACAAGACCTTGCTCGAGGACCTCGCTGGGCAGGGCTTCGTGCGTGCCCGAGTCGATACCGAACTGGTCGACATCGCCGAGTTCCTCAAGCGCGACGAAAGCCTGGCCCGGTACGAGAACCACTCCATCGAGGTCGTGATCGACCGTCTCGTGCGGCGTGACGGAATCGAGCGCCGTCTCACCGACAGCCTGGAGACAGCGCTGAAGCTGGCCGATGGTGTGGCCGAGATCGAGATCGTCGATACCGATGGTGCTGCGCAGGACACGCTCACGTTCAGCCAGCACCTGGCCTGCCCGCAGTGCGGCACGAGCTTCGAGGAACTGGCCCCGCGTAACTTCTCGTTCAACTCCCCGTACGGCGCATGCGCAGCCTGCGACGGCTTGGGAACCACGTTCGAGATCGACCCCGATCTCCTGATTCCCGATCCGGAGCTGTCCATCAGCGGGGGAGCGATCGCCCCATGGAGATCAGCCCACACGCAGTACTTCAACCGCATGATCGAAGCGGTTGCCGAGGTGTACGAGATCGATGTCGATGCTCCGTGGAGCGCGATGAACGCGAAGCAGGTCAAGGTCGTCCTGCACGGCGTCGATGGCAACCTCGCGGTGAAATACAAGAATCGTTACGGCCGGGTGCGGGCGTACTCCACGGCGTACGAGGGCGTGATCCCGTGGATCAAGCGTCGTCACGAGGCCGCCGAGAGCGATTGGAGCCGCGAGCAGTACGAGGGCTACATGCGGTTGGTGCCCTGCTCGAAATGTGCGGGTGCCCGCCTCAAGCCGGCCAGCCTGGCTGTCACCGTGAACGGCAAGCACATCTCTGATGTCTGCGACCTGAGCATCGGCGAGTCGGCGAAGTTCCTTGTCGGTCTCGAGCTCAGCGAACGCGACCGCATGATTGCCGAGCGCGTCGTGAAAGAGATCAATGCGCGGCTCGGATTCCTGCTCGATGTCGGCCTTGACTACCTTTCGCTGTCGCGTTCGGCGGGCACGCTCGCGGGTGGCGAGGCGCAACGCATCCGTCTGGCCAGCCAGATCGGCTCGGGCCTCGTCGGCACGCTGTACGTGCTCGACGAACCGTCCATCGGTCTGCACCAACGTGACAACCATCGGCTCATCGAGACCCTCGTGCGTCTGCGCGACCTCGGTAACACCGTGCTGGTCGTCGAACACGACGAGGACACCATCCGCGCCAGCGACTGGATCGTCGACATCGGCCCGGGTGCCGGCGAGCATGGCGGCGAAGTGGTCTACAGCGGACCGGTGAAGGGCATCTTGAAGGTGAAGGAGTCTGTCACCGGGCAGTACCTCGCCGGCAAGCGCAGCGTGCCGGTTCCGAAGCATCGCCGGCCACCGGGCGACGACTGGCTGACCGTGAAGGGCGCCCGCGAGCACAACCTGCAGAACATCGACGTGCGCATCCCGCTCGGCTGCTTTGTGGCCGTGACCGGCGTGTCCGGCTCGGGCAAGAGTTCGCTGGTGCGCGACATTCTGTTGCCATCGCTGATGCAGAAGATCTACAAGTCCAAGCAGGCAGCCGGCCGGCACACATCGGTGCAGGGCATCGAGCTGCTCGACAAGGTCATCGACATGGACCAGTCGCCCATCGGTCGCACCCCACGCTCCAACGCGGCCACGTACACCGGCGTGTTCGACAACGTGCGCAAGCTCTTCGCCAGCACGCAAGAGGCCAAGGTGCGCGGCTATCTGCCGGGGCGCTTCAGCTTCAACGTGGCTGGCGGGCGTTGCGAGGCCTGCAGCGGCGATGGCACCATCAAGATCGAGATGCACTTCCTGCCCGATGTGTACGTGCCGTGCGAGGTGTGCAAGGGCGCCCGCTACAACCGCGACACGTTGGACATCCAGTTCAAGGGCAAGAACATCGCCGAGGTGCTCGACATGCCCGTGGCCGAGGCGGTCGACTTCTTCATCAACCAGCCCGGCATCGCCCGCTACATGCAGACCCTGGTCGATGTCGGCCTGGGGTACGTGCGTCTGGGGCAACCCGCTCCCACGTTGTCTGGTGGCGAGGCGCAGCGCGTGAAGCTGTCCGCCGAGCTCGCCAAGCGATCCACCGGCCACACCATCTACTTGCTCGACGAACCCACCACGGGCCTGCACTTCGAGGATG
This sequence comes from Actinomycetota bacterium, assembly GCA_009726095.1. Taxonomy (GTDB): domain Bacteria; phylum Actinomycetota; class Acidimicrobiia; order Acidimicrobiales; family Ilumatobacteraceae; genus WLMZ01. Next base: position 3,807 of record WLMZ01000102.1, on the reverse strand, counting down.
TGCGGCGGCTGCTCACGGTGCTGTCACGGTTGGTCGATCAGGGCAACACCGTCTTGGTCATCGAGCACAACCTCGACGTCATCAAGACCGCCGACTGGATCATCGACCTCGGCCCCGAAGGTGGCGGTGGCGGTGGGCTCATCGTGGGCGAGGGCACCCCCGAGCACATCGCCGAGGTCCAGGGCAGCCACACGGGCCACTTCCTGAAGCCGCTGCTCGAGGCCTAGTTGCCCTTCTTGCGCAGGCGCTTGCTGAGCTCGTTGAGTCGTTTCTTCTCGGCGCTGGTGAGCCCGTCCATGCCGGCAGCGGCGATCTTGTCGAGGATGCGATCCAGTTCGGCCTGATCATGCATGGGGGTAGAGGCGGCCGGCGCTGGCCATCCGCCATCGATCACCACGCCGCTACCCGATGTACCCTTGCTGGGGCGGTGCCGTGGTTTCTCGCCGGCGCGGGCTCTGCCCAATTTGATCGGCGGTAGCCAGTGCAATTCGTGCAGCATGCCGAAGCTGCGCACTGCCCACACCGCCGTGGCGATGCTGACCAGCAAGACGATGATCAGTTCGTAGTTGCCATCGGCGTTGTACTGCAGGATCTCGATGCCGACGAAGACCAGCGCGATGATCCATGCCGGGATACCGAAGAAGAACGGCGCCTTGGGGTATTGCGCCACGAAGACCACAAACAGTGCGACCTCGATTTGATGAATGGACCACAGGTTCACGTTGAGGCCTGAAGCCACGAGCCCGGCGATGACGGTGATGAGCACAAGTGTCCAGGCGAACTTGATTCGACCGATCTGGCGCTCGATCTCTTTGCCGAAATACCAGAACAGGGCGATGGACACCACGTTCCAGATGGCCTGATTGCCGGAGAGGTCGTTGGTGATCGGCCATGTGAACACTCGCCAGATCTGGCCGCGGCGCACCTCGCTGGCGACCAACGCCGTGTGGGACCATGCGTCGACGCTGGCGGACCACACGAAGAGCGACACCACGCACATCGCGGTGACCAACACGGTGGTGGTGATATCGAGCGACCCGACGCGGAACCAGGGGTCGGTGTGGCCCCGACGGGGCGGGAACGAGAACCGGTAACGACCTGGCATTCGACGATCCTACCGCTGCGGTTGGTTCGGCCGGGGACAGCCCGATGTTGTCCGGTGGGTGTCTCGTATGATCAGGGGATCATGGTGAAGCGTCCGCCGACCGGCAGTATCCCCGAAACGCCGGGGTCGTACCAGTTCAAAGACAGTGAGGGCCGCGTCATCTACGTGGGCAAGGCCTCGAACCTGCGTCAGCGGCTGAGCAACTACTTTCAGGACCCGCGCAACATGCATGTGCGTACCGCACAGATGGTTACCACGGCCGAGACCGTGGAGTGGATCGAGGTGCGCAACGAGGTCGAGGCGCTGATGCTCGAGTACAGCCTCATCAAGCAGCACCGCCCGCGTTTCAACATTCGGCTGCGCGACGACAAGAGCTATCCGTTCCTGGCCGTCACGATGGACGAGGAATGGCCTCGTGCGCTGGTGATGCGCGGCCACAAGCGCAAGGGTGTGCGTTACTTCGGGCCGTACGCGCACGCCTATGCCATTCGCGACACGCTCGACTTGTTGCTGCGCAGCTTTCCCATTCGCACCTGCAGCAACGGCAAGTTCAACGAGCACCAGCGCCTCGGTCGTCCGTGCCTGCTGTTCCACATCGAGAAGTGCAGCGGCCCGTGCGTCGGCAACATCGAGCGGCCGGAGTACTTCCAACAGGTCACCGAGTTGTGCGATTTCCTCGACGGCGACACCGACGAGATCGTCGACCGGCTCGAAGCCGATATGCGTGCGGCGGCGAAGGAGCTCGAGTTCGAGAAGGCGGCGCGTCTGCGCGACCGCTGGGCCGCCGTGCAGCGGGCCATCGAGAAACAGCAGATGGTGGGCGAGCGCAGCGAGGACATCGACGTCATCGGTATCGCGGATGACGAGCTGGAAGCTGCCGTGCAGGTGTTCTTCGTGCGCAAGGGCCGTGTGGTGGGTCGCAAGGGGTTCATCATCGACAAGGTCGAGGACCTCAGCATGGGCGGTCTGGTGGACCGGATCATGGAGCAGATGTACGGCGACGAGCCGCCGTTGGGTATCCCCAAGCAGGTGCTGGTGCCGGTCGATGCCGAGGATCTGGCCACCTACGAGGAATGGCTCACCCATCTGCGCGGCTCACGGGTACAGATCCGTGTGCCGCAACGCGGCGACAAGCGCGATCTGCACGAGACGGTCACGCGTAACGCCAGGGAGGAGTTCACGCGCCACCGGCTGCGGCGCGCTGCCGACCACAACACCCGCAGCCGTGCGTTGACCGAGCTGCAGGATCTGCTCGGTTTGCCCGAGGCGCCATTGCGCATCGAGTGCTACGACATGGCCCACCTGCAGGGCACCGACTATGTGGGTTCGATGGTGGTGCTCGAGGACGGGTTGCCGAACAAGCGCGAGTATCGCCGGTTCAAGGTGAAGACGGTTGCCGGCAACGACGATTACGCAGCGATGGAAGAGGTGCTCACCCGCCGGCTCACGGCGTATCTGGAGCAACGTGATCAGCCGGTGAACGAGCGCGGCGACCGCCCCGGCAAGTTTGCGTACCCACCACAACTGTTGCTCGTCGACGGCGGCAAGGGTCAGCTCGCCGTGGCCGAACGCGTGGTGCGGTCGTTGGGGCTCGAGGACGAGATCCCGATCGCTTCGCTGGCCAAGCGCTTCGAGGAGGTGTTCGTGCCCGGTAGCAGCCTGCCCATCAACGTGCCCCGGGGGAGCGAGGCGCTGTTCATGTTGCAACGCATCCGTGACGAGGCCCACCGTTTCGCCAACAGCTTCCACCGTGAGCTACGCGGCAAGCGCATGACCAAGAGCGCGCTCGACGACATCGCTGGTCTGGGCGACAACCGCAAGACCCGTCTCGCCAAGGAACTCGGCGGGGTCAACGCCGTGAAGAAGGCGTCGCTCGACACCCTGAAATCGCTCACGTGGTTGCCCGACGCCGTGGCCGAGACGGTGTACGCGAAGTTCCACCCACCCGGCACCGACTGATCCCGCGGGCGCGCGTGGTCGCGATCAGAACGCCGAGAGGACCTCGGCATGCAGGCGCTCGATGATGTGCATGCGCTGCTCGGCGGTGGCGCCGAGAGTGAAGTCGGGGATCGCAAACTCGTCGACGCCCTGTTCGACGAATCGGCCGATGAGATCGATCAACTCGGTTGGCCCACCGACCAATGACCGGCCCGGCGGCGCCATGGGACGCAGCTTGTCTCTTGCCGCGTCGCTGTCGGTGAGGAACACCAACGCCTGAGCGGAGCGCCTGATCGTGCTGGGGTCGCGTCCGGCAGCTCCGCACGCCTGCATGAACAGTTGGGTGCGCTCGGCCACCTGCGTGGGGTCACCCCAGGTGTTCCACTCGTCGGCCCAGCGGGCGGTGAGCCCCAGCATGCGCGGGCTGCCGGTGCCGACCAGGATCGGCAGGGTCGTCTGGAGCGGCTTCGGCTCGAAGGGTGCATCGGTGAGCCGGTAGTGGCGCCCGGCCATGTCGGTGCGGGGCTGACGCAGCAGGCGGTGGATCACCTCGATCGCCTCAGCGAAACGACTCACCCGCTCACCCGGGGGAGCGAGTTCGAAGCCGTACGCGGTGTGCTCGTTGACCTGCCACCCGGCGCCGATGCCCAGCACAGCGCGGCCGCCGCTGACGTGATCCACCGTGGTTGCGCGCTTGGCCAAGACCACCGGGTGGTGGATGGTGACGGGTGAGACCATCGAGGTCAGGCGGATGCGCGGCACGG
>WLMZ01000101.1 GCA_009726095.1 Actinomycetota bacterium | reverse complement strand
GAGATAGTGGAACTTCTCCTTCGCGTCGGCGAGCAGGAAGTACATGGCGCGCAGGCCGAGGATCGCGAAGGCGTTCGACGACAAGACGATGAACGGTTCTTTCGAAACGGCCAGGATCGCAGGCACGGAGTCGACGGCGAAGATGACATCGGTGATCTCGATCACCACGAGTGCGGCGAGGAGCGGTGTGGCGGCTCGACGACCGTTCTGACGGGTGAAGAACCGGTGGCCGTCGAAGGTGTCGGTGACCGGCATGATCTTGGACAGCAGGCCAAGCCCGTGCGTCGCTTCATGCGTGCCCTCGTCGGCGCGGTGGCGGATCACCTTGGCGCCGGTGTAGATCAAGAAGATCCCGAACACCAGCAGCAGCCACCAGAACTTGGCGATCAGCGCGCTGCCCGCCAGCACGAACACGGCCCGCAGTGACAGGGCGCCGAAGATCCCCCAGAACAGCACTCGGTGTTGGTACTTGATCGGGATCGCCATTGCCGTGAACAACATCGACCAGACGAACACGTTGTCCACGCTGAGCGACTTCTCGATGAGGTAGCCACTGATGTATTCGCCGAACGCCTGGCTGCCAAAGCCGACGGCGATGACCACACCAAAAGCCAGACCACACGCCACCCACACCGACGATTCGATCAGGGCCTCGCGAGGCGTGGGCGGGTGGTCGTCGCGATGGCGGAACAGATCGATCGCCAGCATGAGCACGAGGACGGCACCGAGGCCGAGCCACGCCCAGGTGGGCACGTCGAGGTCGACGAAGTTGTTGGTGCCAGCCCGCGTGGGGATGAGCGCCGGGAGTGCCGCGGATGAAACAGGGTTCACAGGTGTGTCCTTCGGGTCGCAAGGTGGGTCGCTGTCCGAAGGTCTCTCCCAGCCCACATCGTGGACCTCTCGTTGCCGGGCCGATTGACCGTGATGACGACAACGTGATAGCGGGATACTCCCCTTCAGCAGCCACCATACTTCGCTGGGCTCGAGTTGCCAACGGATGGGCGCCATTGGCTGCGGTGTTGTCCCGGGCGGGGGTTCCCGATCGACCGGTACGCTGGCTCGATGGCATCGGACGACCTCTGGGAAACACACGCCGAATGGTGGATCGATGGATTCACCGATGGGGCCGACCCGGAGTACGAGGAGCAGATCCTCCCGCTGGCTGCCGCAGAGCTGGCACATGCCCAACGAGTACTCGATGTGGGCTGCGGCGACGGGCAGGTGAGCAGGTTGGCAGTGAAGCTCGGCGCTCGTCGCGTGATCGGTCTCGACCCAACGTGGAACCAGGTGAAGGTGGCCCAGCAGCGTGGCGGCGGTGCGTCGTTCGTTCGTTCCGGCGCTGCTGCGCTGCCGTTCCCGGATGCCTCCTTCGATGCCGTGGTGGCGTGTCTGGTGTTCGAGCACATCCGCGATGTCGACGATGCCATTGCCGAAGTTGCCCGCGTGCTCGAGCCCGGCGGTCGTTTCTGCTTCTTCTTGAACCATCCGCTGTTGCAGACGCCGAACAGTGGCTGGATCGATGATCAGGTGCTCGACCCGCCCGAGCAGTACTGGCGCATCGGGCCCTACCTCATCGAGGACGAGACCATCGAGGAGGTCGAGAAGGACGTGTTCATCCCCTTCATCCACCGCCCGCTGAGTCGCTACATCAACGCCCTTGCCGACAACGGTCTGTTGCTCGAGCGCATGGTCGAGCCGGCGCCACCGCCAGGCTTTTTGGCCAAGGCCGCCGAATACGAGGCGGCGGCCACCATCCCGCGGCTGCTCTACCTGCGTACCTGCAAGCGCTGACGACTACCATTCCGGCCGATGGCCGACATCTTGGTGATCACGGGTCTCTCGGGCGCTGGACGCTCGAACGCGGCTGACTTCCTGGAGGACATGGGCTGGTTCGTCGTCGACAACCTGCCCGTGGCGTTGATGGACAAGATCATCGAGCTCGGCGTCGGGTCTGGCATCGGTGTCGGCTCCGGCTTCCAGCAGTTGAGCATCGTGGTGGGACCCACCGCCGATCAGGCAGAAGTGGTCAACCAGATCCGCCAGCTGCGCACCAAGGGCCATCGGGTGCGGGTGCTCTTCCTCGAGGCGAGCACGCCCGAACTGGTGAAGCGATACGGCAGCACCCGGCGCAAACACCCGCTCGATGATGGCAACGCGTCGATGACGGTTGCGATCGAGCGTGAACGCTCGCTGCTCGAACCGGTCAAGGCGCTGTCCGATCTCATCATCGACACCACCACGCTCAGCGTGCACCAGCTGAAGACGCGTATCACCGATGCGTTCACCGACGAATCCGACGGTGCCGCCATGCACACCGCGATCACCAGCTTCGGCTACAAGCAGGGCATACCCACCGACGTCGACCTGGTCATCGATGTCCGCTTCCTCCCGAACCCGCACTGGATCGATGATCTCCGCCCGCTCACTGGCCTCGATGATGCCGTGCGCGAGTACGTGATGGAACAGCCGGCCACGGCCGAGTTCCTGAACCGCTTCGAGCACCTGCTCGATCTGTTGTTGCCGGCATATGCCAGCGAGGGCAAGAGCTATCTCTCCATCGCGGTTGGCTGCACCGGCGGCCAGCACCGTTCGGTCGCCATCACCGAGGAGCTCGCCTCGTGGATGCGGCTGAACGGCTATCAGCCGCGGGTCACGCACCGCGACATGCCGTAGTTCGGGTCGACCGGCCGTAGGGGCCGGTTCCAGGGGTCGGCGACGTCTTCGTGGTGGCGCACCGCAGCAACTAGTGTCACGTGCATTCTCCCACCGTGAAAGGACATGTCTGCGATGACGGTTCGTGTAGGTATCAATGGATTCGGTCGTATCGGGCGCAACTTCTTCCGCGCCGCCAAGGCCCGCGGCGCCGATATCGACTTCGTGGCTGTCAACGACCTTGGTTCGTTGACCACGATGGCGCACCTGTTGAAGTACGACTCTGTCGTGGGGCAGCTGCCGAACTCGATCAAGGCCGTGAAGGACGGCATCAGCGTCGATGGGGACACGCTGAGGGTGCTGCAGATGCGTAACCCGGAAGAGCTCCCGTGGGGTGACCTCGGTGTCGATGTGGTCATCGAGTCCACCGGTTTCTTCACCGACCGTCCGAAGGCTGCGTTGCATCTCGACGGGGGAGCGCCACTCGTCATCGTCAGCGCACCGTCCACGGGCGCCGATGCCACCTTTGTGTACGGCGTCAACCACACCGAGTTCGATCCCACCCGGCACCGCGTCATCTCCAACGCGAGCTGCACGACCAACTGCCTGGTCCCGCTCATCAAGGTGCTCGACGATGCGTTTGGCATCGAGAACGGTCTGATGACCACCGTTCACGCATACACCGGGGATCAGAACCTGGTCGACGGACCGCACAGCGATCTGCGTCGTTCCCGCGCGGCGGCGATCAACATCGTGCCGTCCAGCACCGGTGCCGCCCGCGCCACCAGCCTGGTCATGGCAAGCATGAAGGGTCGCCTCGACGGCACAGCACTCCGCGTGCCCGTGCCCACCGGCTCCATCACCGACTTCACCGGCAACCTGAAGAAGGCGGCAACCGTCGAGCAGATCAACGCTGCCTACAAGGCCGCCGCTGCACGCGGACCGTTGAAGGGTGTGCTCAAGTACACCGAGGACCCCATCGTGTCGAGCGACATCGTGCACGACCCGCACAGCTGTGTGTTCGATGCCGGTCTCACGATGAGCATGGGCAAACTGGTGAAGGTGCTCGGCTGGTACGACAACGAGTGGGGCTACAGCAACAGACTGGTCGACCTCACCATGTTCACTGCCAAGGCGATGAAGAAGTCGGCGTCGGATTCCAAGAAGGCCGCAGCGAAGAAGCGCTGATGAGCCATATTCCGGTTCTCGACGACCTCGGTGATGTCCGGGGCAAACGGGTGTTGGTGCGAACCGACTTCAACGTGCCGATGGACAACGGTGAGATCACCGATGACTTCCGCATCCGCGCTGCACTGCCCACCATCAACTGGCTCACCGAGCGCGGTGCCAGCGTGGTGTGTGCCAGTCATCTCGGTCGTCCCAAGGGCCATCCCGAGCCGAAGTACAGCATGGCCCCGGTGCGCGAGCGCCTGGCTGAGCTTGCCCCGGGTGTCGACCTGATGGAGAACCTCCGTTTCCACCCGGGTGAAGAAGGCAACGATCCAGGGTTCGTTGCCAACCTGATCGACGGCGTTGACATGTATGTCAACGACGCCTTCGGAGCAGCACACCGCGCCCATGCTTCGATCGTGGGCCCACCGCGCACGCTGCCATCGGCAATGGGGCTGTTGTTGCAGAAGGAGGTCGAGGTGTTGCTCGGCCTGCGCAACAACCCGAAGCGGCCGTTCGTGGCCGTGCTCGGTGGCGCCAAGATCTCAGACAAGCTCGGCGTGGTCGAGGCGTTGCTCAACACGGTCGATTCGCTCGTCATCGGAGGGGCGATGTGCTTCACGTTCTTCGCTGCGCAGGGCAAGCCGATCGGCGACTCGTTGTGGGAGCCCGAGCAACTCGAGACCTGCAAGCGCCTGCTCGCATCTGGCAAGACCATCCACCTGCCCGAGGACATCACGGGCGTCGATGCCCAGGGCGCCTACGCCACGTTCGGTACTCGTCTGCCCGATGGCGCCAAGGGTTTCGACATCGGACCCGGGTCGGCGGCAGCCTTCACCGACATCATCATGGATGCCCGTACGGTGTTCTGGAACGGGCCGATGGGTATGTTCGAAGATGATCGTTTCGCCGCCGGCACGCGTACCGTCGCGCAGGCAATGGCCGACACGAAGGCGTTCACGGTGGTGGGTGGCGGTGACTCCGCCGCTGCCCTGGCCCAGTTCGGCTTCGACGACGAGGTGGACCACGTGTCCACCGGCGGGGGCGCCTCATTGGAACTGCTCGAGTTGGGCGATCTGCCCGGCCTCGAGGCACTGCGTGGAGCACCCAATGCCGTCTGAGCGTCGTCCCATCATCAGCGCCAACTGGAAGATGCACAACAACCACTTCGAGGCGATTCAGAGCGTGCAGAAGTTGTCGTACCTGGTGGGCAAGGACGACGTTGCTGCGGTCGACGTCGTCATCCACCCCCCATTCACCGACATCCGCAGTATCCAGACCCTCATCGAGGCAGACGAGCTGCACTACTTCCTCGGTGCGCAGAACTGTCATTGGGAGGACAAGGGCGCCTACACCGGCGAGATCTCCCCGGTGTTCTTGGCCAAGCTCGGTGTGCAGTTCATCATCTGCGGTCACAGCGAGCGCCGCGAGTTGTTCGGTGAAACCGACGAGACCGTCGCCAAGAAGGTGGAGTCGATCCAGCGCCACGGGATGCACCCGATCCTGTGCGTCGGCGAGACGCTCGCCGAGCGTGAAGCCGGTGAGACCGAAACCAAGGTGCTCGGTCAGGTGCGCGCCGCGCTCACTGGCCGGCCAGCCGACAAGGTCGCCAAGATGGTCATTGCATACGAACCGATCTGGGCCATCGGCACCGGCCGTACAGCAACATCCGGTGACGCACAAACGGTGTGTGCCGCGATCCGCGGCTGTGTCGCGGAACTCGCTGGTGAAGCAACGGCGATTGCTGTGCGAATCCAATACGGCGGTTCAGTGAAGGCCGCAAACATTGCCGAGTTGATGGCGCAGCCCGACATCGACGGCGCATTGGTGGGCGGGGCCAGCCTCGACCCCGACGAGTTCGCTCGTATTGTCCAGTTCCGTCACCACTGAAACGCTGCGGGCAAATGGTCACCGTTCCGAAATGAACGCACCAGCTCTCGCATCAGTGGAACAGCTGTGCTGCCAAGCGTCGGCAAGGCTGCTAATCTGGCGCTGCACGTATTGATCGGGGAGGACAGTACGTGTTCAGGTCCGACCTCACCTCGAGGTTGAATCGGCCCGCCGCTTTGGTGGTGTCATCCTTCCCTCCCGAAACCATCAGGAGGATAGTCCACATGAGCACTACGAAGCGCAGCCAAATCGCTGCACTCGCGCTCGGTCTCGCCCTTGTTGCCGGCGCATGTAGCTCCGACAAGAAGGCTGCTCCGAGCACCACGCCAAGCACCACGCCAAGCACCGCCGCCGCGCCGACGACGACCCCTGCCCCCGCCGGCGGCGAGGTCATCTACGCCCAGGAAGAAGGCGGCGTCGCCTTCAACAATGCAACGTCGACGAACAACTCGTTCGCCAACACCGAGGTGCTCAACCTCTTGCAGCCCGGCCCGTTCTACATCGACGACAAGCTCGACTTCGTGATGTGGAAAGACCTCATGGACTCGGTCGAGGTCACCTCGACCAGCCCGCAGACCATCGTCTACAAGATCAATCCGAAGGCCGTCTGGAGCGATGGCGTTGCCATCGACTGCAAGGACTTCTACCTCGCCTACATGGCCCAGAACGGCAAGGTTTCCGTTGCCAACCCGGACTTCACCGGTCCTGGTGCCACTGATGCCGATGGCAACGCGCTCCCCGAGACGCTGCCCGTGTTCGATGCGGCCGGCACCACCGGTTACGACCAGATGAAGTCGGTCACGTGCTCGGATGACAACAAGACCGTCACCGCCGTGTACGACACCCCGTTCGCTGACTGGAAGGGCACCTTTGGTGGCCTCGTGCCAGCGCACGTCATCGAGGCCAAGACCGGCGTCGCCGACATCACCAAGGTCGATGCTGTCACCGATTCTCCCGAGATCGAAAAGATCGGCGAGTTCTGGAACACCGGTTTCGACGGTTGGGATCCGGCCATTGCCCTGTCTGGTGCGTGGTACAAGATCGATTCCTACACCGTTGACAAGAGCATCGTGCTCGTCAAGAACGACAAGTTCTGGGGTACGGCCGCCAACCTCGACACCGTGACCCTGCAGGTCATCACCGACGCCTCGGCTCAGGCCGCAGCGTTGGAGAACGGTGAGATCCAGGCAATGCAGCCCCAGGCCGACCCCGGCGTGGCCGCAACACTGGCAGCCGCCAGTGGCGTCACGTTCTCGCCGGCTTCGGGTCTGGTCTACGAGCACTACGACATGAACGCCAAGAACCCGATCTTCGCCGACAAGGCCGTTCGCACGGCGTTTGCTGCCTGCGTCGATCGTCAGGACATCATCGACAAGCTCGTTGCCCCGATCAATCCCGACGCAAAGCCGCTCAACTCGGTCATCTTCATGCCCCAGCAGACCGGCTACGAGGATCGCTTCAGCAAGTACGGCACCTTCGATGTTGCCGCATCCAAGAAGATCCTCAAAGGTGCCGGCTGGGTCCTGGGTGGCGATGGCTTCTACGCCAAGGATGGCCAGCAGCTGACCTTCAAGATCAGCCACAAGGGCATCCAGCGCCGTTCGGACACAGCGCAGAACACCATTGCCTCCTGCAAGGAAGCTGGCTTCAACATCGTCGAGGACAGCGACACCAAGTTCAACTCGCAGCGTTTGCCAATCGGCGACTACGACGTGGCGCTGTTCGCATGGGTGGGTAACCCGCTGCTCTCGGCGGCTACGAGCGTCTACTCCGTCGACGGCGGCGCCAACTTCCAGGGCTACGTGAACCAGGAGGCCACCGACATGTACAAGGTGGCCAACGGCGAGCTCGACGAGGCCAAGCGCCTCGATGAAATGAAGAAGGTCGACGCCGCCATCCTTGATGACGTGTGGACGATCCCGCTGTTCCAGTTGCCGGAAATGCCGGCATGGTCAGCGAAGCTGACGGGCCCGTCGTTCAACGGTCCTGCCGGCCTCACCTGGAATGCAAACGTTTGGACCGTGAGCTGAGCAATCGGCTCTCACCAGCAATGAATGATTGAAGAGCTCGGGGCACCGGAATGATCCGGTGCCCCGTGTTCGATCACAGTCCACCCAGTCCCTCGAAGCCTGAAAGGTAGTTGGGTGATCTCCTTTATCATCCGACGAGTGTTGGTCTCGATCCCGCTGTTGTTCCTGGCGTCGATCGTTGCCTTCATCCTTGTCGTGAACACCGGTGACCCGATCGAGGATCTGAGAACCAAGCCCAACGTCCCGAAGGCCACCATCGCGCTGCGTGAGCACGAGCTCGGCCTCGACAAACCAGTCGTCGAGCGGTACGTCTCGTGGCTCGGCAAGGCCGTGCACGGTGACTTCGGCAAGACCATCAAGAACCAGCCAGTGTGGGCACAGGTCCGCAGATCGCTTGGCGTGACACTGCGACTCGTGCTGTTCGCCGAAATCGTTTCCGTGTTGATCGGGGTGATGATCGGGGTGGTCTCCGCGGTCAAGCAGTACTCCTGGTTCGACTACGGCGCCACCACCGGCGCCTTTCTGCTCTACTCCCTGCCAGTGCTGGCCGTGGGATCATTTTTGAAGTTCATCCTCGCCATTCGCCTGAACCGGTGGATCGGGCGAGGCGACGACCCGCTCATCAAGACCATTGGCGAGGGCACGGCAAACTTCTGTACGGCGAGCAAGCCATACAACTGTGGGTTCATCCCCTCGGTCACCGATTTCTTGAGCCATGCGTTCCTGCCCATGCTCACCCTGGTGCTCATCACCTTCGCCGGCTACGCCCGGTTCTCGCGTGCAGCCATGCTCGAGACACTCAACGCCGATTACGTCCGCACGGCTCGCGCCAAGGGACTCAGCGAGCGACGGGTCATCATGAAGCACGCCTTCCGTACCGCGTTGATGACGGTCGCGACCGTGATCTCGTTGGACTTCGGTGCGCTCATCGGCGGGGCGATCCTGACCGAGACCATCTTCGAATGGCACGGTATGGGCCGCGTGCTCGTGGAGTCGATCAACAAGATCGACCCGAACCTGCTGTTGTGCTGGTTCTTCGTGACCGCTGTGGCCGTCATTGCGTTCAACCTCATCGCAGACATCATCTACGCAGTGCTCGACCCGAGGATCCGCCTTGACTGAGTCATCGACACCCATGACCGCGCCCCGCTCCGACGGCGCCGAACCAGAGGCCCAGCAGCCGGGCTCTGTCGAGCGCGAGTTCACCGTTCAGCAGCGCAGCCAGTGGAAGACCATCATCCGCCGCTTCACCCACCACAAGCCGGCGATGATCAGCATGGTCGTGTTCTTCCTCCTGATGGTGTTCGCATTCGCTGGGCCGCTGTTCTGGAAATACAAGTACGACCAGGTGCTGAAGAAGCCACTCGGAGGCAACAAGGACTGGATTCGTCCGTCGTGGGAGCATCCGTTCGGTATCAGCAAGGGATACGACGTGTTCGCTCAGGTCATGCGCGGCACGCAGTACTCCATTCGCATCGCGCTGGTGGTGACGGTGGTCAGCGTGAGCATCGGTGTGGCGGTCGGGGCCATCTCGGGGTACTTCCGTGGGTTCACCGACAGCGTGCTGATGCGCTTCACCGATCTGATGCTGGTCATTCCGTATCTCGCCGCTGTGGCCGCGCTGCAGCGCAACGTAAAGGGTTCCACCTGGCTGTGGCTGGCGCTGTTCCTGGCGATGTTCGGGTGGATGGGCATTGCCCGTGTGATCCGTGGTGAGTTCCTGTCGTTGCGCGAAAAGGAGTTCGTGGAGGCGGCCCGATCCGTTGGGGCCTCGGCGCCGCGCATCATCTTCAAACACATCCTGCCCAACACGCTCGGGCCCATCATCGTCAACGCCACACTGGCCGTTGGCGGCGCCGTGCTTGCGGAGGCGGCGCTGTCGTTTCTCGGGCTGGGGGTCAAGCCACCCGACACGTCACTGGGCAAGATCATCGAGGTGGGTAAGAGCAAGGCAACGACCTATCCCAACGAGTTCTGGTGGCCGGTGCTCATGTTGTGCCTCATCTCGCTGACCATCAACTTCATCGGTGACGGGCTGCGCGATGCGTTCGATCCGAAGCAGAATCGAGTACGTGCGTGACTTCCCTCGACCCGATCCTCAAGGTCAGCAACCTCTCCGTCGAGTTCCCCACCGATGACGGCATAGTCAAGGCTGTCCGTGGTGTGTCGTTCGAGGTGCGGCCGCGTGACGTGCTCGGCATCGTTGGCGAGAGCGGCTGTGGCAAGTCGGTCACGGCAATGGCCGTTATGGGTTTGTTGCCCCGTACGGCCCGGGTCACTGGTTCGATCCGGTTTCGCGACGACGAGCTCGTCGGGTTGAAACCCAAAGAGATGCGGGCCTATCGGGGCCAGAAGATCGCGATGGTCTTCCAGGATCCGATGACGGCTCTGAACCCGGTGTACAAGGTGGGCTGGCAGCTGGCCGAGGCTGTCCGGGCGCACGAGGACCTCACTCGCAAACAGGCGCGCGCACGATCGATCGAATTGCTGCACACCGTCGGTATTCCGCAGGCCGAGTCGCGGGTCGACAGCTACCCGCACGAGTTCTCCGGCGGCATGCGCCAGCGGGCGATGATCGCGATGGCCATCGCCAACAACCCCGACGTGCTCATCGCCGACGAACCCACGACGGCGCTCGACGTCACCGTGCAGGCCCAGATCCTGGAGATGTTGATCAATCTCAAGGACCATCTGAACGCGGCGATCATCCTGATCACCCATGACCTCGGGGTCGTTGCCGGCATCACCGATCGAATGCAGGTGATGTACGCCGGCAAGGTGGTGGAGACGGGCACGGCCGACGACATCTTCTATTCGCCGCGTATGCCCTACAGCATCGGTCTGCTCGGCTCGCTGCCTTCGCACGCCGGGTCGCAGGAGCGATTGAAGCCGATCAGTGGCGCCCCGCCGTCGTTGATCAACCTTCCGGCAGGGTGCCCGTTCTCGCCGCGTTGTCCGCTGGCCGACGACGTGTGCGAAAGCGTCGAGCCCCCACAGGTGGTTGTCAGCGATGGCCACGTCTCGGCGTGTCACCACGTAGAAGCCCTGAACGCGATGGCCGATCCGCTGAAGCTCTTCGAGGAGGTGGCGACATGACCGACGCGGCCGCGCCGACGAAGGCGCCGTTATTGATCGTGAAGGACCTGGTCAAGCATTTCCCCGTCAGGGGAGGTGGCATTCTGCGGCACACGGTTGCGCAGGTGCAGGCTGTGTCGGGCATCAGCTTCGAGATCGCCGCCGGGCAGACCCTCGGCCTTGTTGGCGAATCCGGCTGCGGCAAGTCGACAGCAGGACGGGCGATCCTGCAACTACAGCCGCCCACTTCCGGTTCGGTCGTGTTTGATGGCCAGGAGTTGGTCGGGTTGTCGCGGCGGGCGATGCGCCCGTATCGCAGCAACCTCGGCATGGTTTTTCAGGATCCGTTCGCGTCGCTCAACCCGCGATTGCAGGTGAACGAGACCATCGCCGAGCCACTGAAGATCCATGGCTCCACGGCGCGCCAGGCGCGCGAACGGGTGGCCGAGCTGCTCAGCGAGGTGGGCCTGAACCCCGAGCACGGGAACCGCTACCCGCACGAGTTCTCCGGTGGGCAGCGTCAGCGCATCGGCATTGCCAGGGCGCTGGCCCTGGAGCCGAAGTTGATCATGCTCGACGAGCCCGTGTCGGCGCTGGATGTGAGCGTGCAGGCTGGCGTGGTGAACCTGCTCGATGACCTGCAGCGGCGGTTGGGTCTTACCTATCTGTTCGTGGCCCACGACCTGTCGGTGGTGCGCCACATCTCCGACCGTGTAGCTGTGATGTACCTGGGCAAGATCGTGGAGATCGGTACCCGCGACGAGGTGTACGACACGCCGTCGCATCCGTACACGCAAGCGCTGCTGTCGGCGGTACCCATGCCTGATCCGCGCACTGAACGAGCACGCCATCGGGTGGTCCTGCAGGGTGACGTGCCGTCGCCAGTGAACCCGCCGAGCGGTTGCCGCTTCCGGACGCGCTGCCCCAAGGTGCAGGAGATCTGCGCCCACGAGGAACCGTTGCTGATCCAGCGTGGCCAGGGTCACGAGGTGGCCTGTCATTTCGCCGAGGTCGTGCAGGTCGCTGCCCCAACAATGGCTCGTTAGAACTTCGCCACGATATGATCTTCAACCGTGCGCGACTTCGCCTTGTATGTGACGATCGGTTTCAATGTCTTGTCGATGATCGGCATGATCTCCGGCATCCTCATGCACAGCGGTCGTGGCGGGGGATTGTCTGACATGTTTGGTGGTGGCGGTGGTGCCGCCCTCGGCTCTACGTCGGCCGAACGCAACCTCACGAGAATCACCACCGTTTTGGTGCTCGTTTGGGTCATGACTGTGGTTGCACTCGGATTCCTGTTGGTGCGCAGCTAACCCTGCGGTATCGTCAGAGTCTCCAACACGTCGAAGTGGCGGAATAGGTATACGCGCTAGCTTGAGGTGCTAGTGGGAGAAATCCCGTGGGGGTTCAAGTCCCCCCTTCGACACCATCGTTCTCATACCAGCTGGCCGCAGTCCGACTTCCTCAAAGTCCACGGTCAGCGGTAGCGCCCCGTTGATTGCCACCTGTAGGCGGTCCGGGTACACGATGATGGCCTCAACGAGTTCGGTAACCAGCGTGCGCTTCTCAGCGGCGCTGGCTTCATTCCAGATGGTGTCGATGTCGAGGTCTCGTAGCAGCGTCGCGACTTGCTCGAATCGGTCGGCGAGGACACTCTGACGTTGCATTTCGAGAGCGGCCTCGGTGGCGG
Organism: Actinomycetota bacterium; assembly: GCA_009726095.1. Lineage (GTDB taxonomy): Bacteria > Actinomycetota > Acidimicrobiia > Acidimicrobiales > Ilumatobacteraceae > WLMZ01. The sequence continues at coordinate 208 of WLMZ01000101.1, read as the reverse complement.
CTTCTTCGAGAGCTTGGATCTGGCGTGAGAGCCGGGTTGCCTCCTCTCTGAAATATTCGGCCCCTTCCTCATCGGCGAAGAACAACTCAAGCAGCTTCTGACGGTTCCGGCGGAGCTTGGCGACGGCCACGGTGCGCGTCGGCTGCGCCGATTGCGCCCCTGTACCCTGCCGCCCAAGCTCATGCCGGATGGCGTTCTGCAGTTCCTT
>WLMZ01000100.1 GCA_009726095.1 Actinomycetota bacterium | reverse complement strand
TGGCAGCCACGAGCGCAGCCTCCACCAGGTGATTGCGTGGGATGTAGAGCGGGTTGACGCGGTCCATCGCGTCGGCAACCGCGCGGGCGTCACGCGCATCAGCGGCACGGGCAGTCGCCCATCGCAGGGACCATGCGTCGAACGCCTGCGGTTCCGCGAACAGGGACCGTGTTGGTTCGGCGTCGCCGCGCACCACGTGGGCCAGCGACCGGAAGAACGAGGTGAAATCGATTGCTTGCATCTGCAACAAGGCGAGCAGGTCATCGACCAGGGTTGCGTCGGCGGGTGGTACGAACAACCCGAGCTTGGCGTGCATGCCCGTGGCCCAGTGCTCGGCGAAACGGTCGGTGAACGACTGCAGCACCTCGGTTGCCAGCGGTACGGCATCGTCGGTGCTCGCTGCGAACAACGCCAGCATGGTCTCTGCCAAGCGGGCCAGGTTCCATTGGGCGATACCCGGCTGGTTGCCGTATGCGTAGCGGCCGCCGTGGTCGATCGAGCTGAACACGGTGGTGGGGTTGTAGCGGTCCATGAACGCACACGGCCCGTAATCGATGGTCTCTCCCGAGATGGTCATGTTGTCGGTGTTCATGACGCCGTGCACGAAGCCCACCAGCGTCCAGCGTGCGATCAGCGCCGCCTGCGCTTCGACCACCGCCGTGTACATCGCAAGGTAGGGGTTCTCACTGGCGGCGACGTGCGGGTAGTGGCGGGCGATGGCGTAGTCGGCGAGGCGTTGCAACAGCGCGCCATCGCCGGTGGCCGATGCGTACTGGAAGGTGCCGACGCGCAGGTGACTGGCGGCCACACGGGTGAGCACTGCGCCGGGCAGCATGGTGTCGCGGGGAACCTGCTCGCCCGTGGCAACCACGGCGAGCGAGCGGGTGGTGGGAATACCGAGGGCGTGCATGGATTCGCTGATGATGTACTCGCGCAGCATCGGCCCGAGCGCTGCCTTGCCGTCGCCGCCGCGCGCGAACGGCGTGCGGCCCGACCCCTTCAGGTGCACATCGCGGCGCTGGCCCTGCGGGTCGGTCAGTTCGCCCAACAGCAGCGCGCGGCCATCGCCCAGACGCGGCGAGTAGCCACCGAACTGGTGCCCTGCGTAGGCCTGTGCGACAGGGCGTGAGCCAGGCGCAAGCTGCTGGCCGATGAGCATGGCCACACCGTCGGCGGTGCGCAGTGCGTCGGCATCGATGCCGAGTTCGGCGGCGAGCGAACCGTTGAGCACCAGCAGCTCGGGTGCCGGTGCCGCAGCCGCCTGCCACGGTTCGCACAGCTCGGGCAACTCGCGGGCGTACCAATCGTCCAACTGGAACAGGGGCGTCATGCTGTTGCGTCCTCACGGCGCGCGACGCGCCATGCAATCCAGATGAACAGGAACTGGAACGGGAGGCGGCCGTAGGCGATCAGCTGCTCCGACACCGGGCGGTGCCGCCAGTCCCACGCCATGTAGATGTTCGCCGGGTACACACCGATGAACAGTGCGATCGCGGCGAGCGCACCGCGGCGCCTGGTCCGCGGGGACAACACCATGGTTCCGACCGCCAGCTCGACCACACCGCTGGCGTAGGTCCAGAAGCGTTCGCTCGGCGGCAGCCACGGTGGGACGATGTCGTCGAAGAAGCCGGGGCTCGCGAAGTGCATCACACCGGCAATGGTGATGAAGCCACCAAGCACGTATGCCAGCACGTTGCGGGTGCGTTGTGGTCGGGGGTCGGTCACCGTCGCATCGTACCGGCGAAGACCAGCAGCGGCTTTGATGTCCGCCGCGTCCGCCGCGCTCGCCGCAGCCACCGGATGCGCCGGCTCAGGCGGCCGGAGCGTTGCGCAGTAGCGCCTGGTTGGGCTCGGGGGGCAGCTCGGTGAGTGGCTGGCTGACCTCAAGCACGCTCGGCCCGAACGTGGCCGCAGCCGGGGCCAGGGCGGCGAGATCGAAGCCGTACACGGCCGCAGCGTTCTCGCCCAGCACCTTGCGCAGGTCTGCCTCGGACCAGTCGAAGAACAGCTGGCGCAGGTGCTCGCGGGTGAACGGCGAGGTGCCTTCATCGTGGGGGAAGTCGCTGCCCCACATGAACCGGTCGATGCCCAGCACCTCACGTGTGGCCACGACATCGGCGCGGGTCGGGAAACTGACGCCCATCCACAGGTTCTGCTGCACGTACTCGGTGGCTGACTTGGGTAGCACGTGCTCGGGCTTGAAGCGCAGCTCGCCCACGGCACCATTGTCACGAACGGACTTGAGCACGCCATCGAGTTGTTCCAGCAGCGGCGGCAGCCACGAGCAGCCCTGCTCGGTCATCACGAACTTCAGCTTCGGGAAGCGCTCGAACACGCCTGACAGCAGCAGGAACAGCAGCGGCCGGCGCGAGTGGTGGGCCACCTCGGCCAGCATGATCAGCGCCGACGACGGCAGCGGTGCGTATGCGGGCGAGCCGGTGCCGCCGTGGCAGTTGACCGGCACCTCGAGGTCTTCGCACACCTTCCACAGACGGTCGTAGTCGGGATGGTTGAGCGGCTTGATCCAATCGACGTCGGGCGGCACGGTCGGCAGCAGGATGCCACCGCGCAGGCCGTGCTCTTTGATCCAGATGACGTCTTCGATGGCATGGTCGATGTCGTGGATGAAGATCTGGCCGATGCCGGCGCGGCGCTCGGGGAAACGACTGCAGAAGTCCACGAGCCAGCGGTTGTGGGCATGAATGCCCGCACGGCGCCGCTCGTAATCCTCGGGCTTCGGCGGCGCAGCGAACAGCACGAAGCTGGGGAAGAACGGCGGCACGGTGTTGGGGTAGATGACCTCGCCGACCACGCCATCGGCATCCTGCTGACCGTTGCGCATCTCGTCGTCCCAGTTGCGGAACCGGCGCTGGTCGCCCAGATCGGAGAACGGGTTCTTGTAACCGCCGCGCCACGCATCGAACTCGTCACGCCAGGCCGGGTCGAGGAACTCGCGGTACATCGCATGGCTGCCACCGGCGTGGGTGTCGGACGAGATGACGGTGTACCGGCTATTGGAATCGGTCATGGTCTGCTCCAGTTCGTGCGGTGTCGGGGAGAGTCGTGCTCGTGGCCGGCCGAGGCGCTCGAAATGCACCCCTCAGCGTTGCACTGATGTCTATCTCAGCTGCCCCCGCAGCAGGAAAGCCAGACCAACGAAATGGCAGGACATCACCGGCCGCGTGGCCCGTCGATCAACAGGTCGGGCTCTGCTCGCCTGCATGCCACTGCTCACCCACGTACCCCCACCCGAGATCGTTGATGATCTGGGTCTTGTTGCTGTCGAAGCATCCCATCGAATACCCGTACTCATAGGCAACATCGCCGGTGGCGTCGAAGCACTCCACGGTGTCGTCGGCCCATGCGGTCTCGGTCGTTGCGCCGTTCTTGAAAATGTTCGCACACGACTCGGTTGCATTCGAGTTGCATCGGCCTCTCGGGGCGTTGTCGGCCGTGGACCATTTCCCACCTGCATATCCCCACCCGTGCTCGTTCACGTACAGGACCGTGCCGTCCTTACACGTCGTCGAGTCGTTGAACACGAAGCTGGGCTTCTTGTCCTCGACACAGGTGTCCACTGCGGATACATCATCAACGCTGGCACCGTCGGCAAAGACTTCGGAACATTCGCGGCCCGCCGAATCGTGCTGCGCGGACTGGTACAGGGCACCACCGACCGCACCACCGGCGGCCAGCAGTGTTCCTGCGAACGCCATCAGACCAACGGCACTCGCCAGCCGCCGCGGCGCCGCCCAGCGCATCCACAAGACCCCCGACGCGACAGCGGCAATTGCCGTGACCACCCACCATCGAGGCACTGCCGCCATCGTCATCGCCAGCGTGGCCGCCACCAGAATGGCCAGATCACGCGAACGCCAATCGGGCATCGGCTCACGAATCAAACCGCCGCGCCTCGCTGCCACCACAAGAGCAAGACAGGACACCACCGCCACGACCGCACCCACCGTGCCGAGGAGCAGCCCGAGCTGCGGGGTGACCGACACGTTGAAGATGTTCGCCGAGCTGCCGAGATCGCTCGCGAACCCGCTGATGCGGCTGAGGTCGTAGATATAGGTGCCTGCCGCTGCAAGTGCCGCAACCGAGGCGAGCGAGGTCAACAACACCTGACGCTTGCCGCTGCGGAGCGCGCCCACAAGGAGCGCTAGCGCCGCCGCCGAGGCAACGGCGGTGATGTTGCCATCCCCATCGGTGCCATTGATGGTGATGAACAACACCTGCGCCCACGGCAGGAACGAACCCAGAAAGGCAGACCCCAGACCGACGAAGGCGACCAGCACCGTGAATGGAATCGGGGACCGAGGCGCGTGCTGCACATCGTGGATCTCGGGTGCCCCTACAGGTGGAGGGAGCGTCATCGGTTGCGCCTGCTCGTCTTCTCGATGAGTGCGGTCATCAGTCGTCGCCTCCCCAGATCATGCGAACACATCCGGGCGAAGCTACCACCCCTGGAGGACCCCGGATTCCAGCACCGACACCAGCCGGGAACCCTGTAACACCCATTTGGCATACTCAACAAGACACCCACACAGAACACATCCGCCATGGCTTCCGGGTTCATGGCCGCTGAAAGGACACGACCGCAAACACCAACACATCCCCAACCCAATTCACCCCCATCGCCCACAGCACAGGAGCCTGCCGATGACCCGCACCCAACCCAACCGTCATCTCGTCGCTATCGACGAGTACGCCATGGCTGTGTTCCGTGAGGTGATCCGCCTCAGTCGCCGGCGCCCATCGTGCGATGCCGAAGACATCGCCCAGATGGTCACCGAGAAGTTCCTGACCGATGCCGACGGCATCATCGCCCGGTACCCAAACCCTGTTCGCTTCGCTCGGGCTGCCGCCAAGAACACGGCCATCTCGCACGAGCGCTGCGAGCGCGCCCAGCGCGGCGAGGGCGTGCGGCTCGTCGATGTCGGTAACGGCCAACTGGCCCCACGTCGCCGCATCGTGTCGGGCAATGTCCGCCCGCCCGACGGCGGCGACGAGTTGTTCGACACAGTCGGCGACCGCTGCGAATCCTTCGCCGATCAGGTCATGCACGCCCAGGACGACGCCGTCCAGCTCGAGCGTTGCCTTGCCGGTATCCCGCCCGGCGACCGCAGCCTGTTCATGCTCGTGCACGGCAACGGTCATACCGTGCAGGAGGCAGCGGTGCTGCTCGGTCAGTGCCGCGAGACAGTCAGCCGGCGCATCAGCCGCATCCGCCGCCTCATCGATCAGAATCGAGTCGGGATGACACACAACGCACAGGAGGGCGCGACATGACCGGCACCACAGCGCGGCTCTCGCTTCGCTACCGCCCAGCATCCGATGTGCTCAGCGGCGAAGTCGACGTCTACCCAACCGGGGCCGAGCAGATCTCCGATTCACCCGACACCGACAGCGTGCTCGTCTGGTCCCGGCCCGCCAACACCTCGGGCACCGGGTCCGATGTCCTCAGGTCGTTTCACCTGGTGCACGCCACGGCGCGCTCGAGCACCGATTCGTTCCGGTTCTTGCCCGCAGCTGTCAGCACGCTGGTGTCGCAGCTGATGGCATCCGACCAGCAGCCCTCGTTGACCCAGGCCTCCACCCTCGAACGCGTTCGGGCAGTGCGCCAGAGCACCCACGATCTTCCAATCGATTCGCTGCGCCGCCCGCACGACCTCATCCGGGCCACCACCGGTCAGTCACCACCAGGCAGTGCACGCGAATCTCGGGCGTTGTCCGCAGCGCTGGCGCACCTCGCCACCGCCGTCGACCAACGATCCGTTACCGCCGACGAGCGCGAAGCGCTCCGCTGCGACCGACTCACCCGGTGCCTGCGCGAGCTCGCATCGGTCATCTCCAACGGTGGCGGCCGGCCCGCCCCCGGCACCTCTGCGGCGGCCCGGGCCGCCATCCGCGGCGGCATCCCGCTGACCGCAAACGAACAACGAACGCTCCGTACTGCACTCACTGATATTGACACCCCATCGGCGTGGCGCTCTACGCGTCACACCATCGAAACCCTGGCTGCTGCGCTCGATGTACCCCCACAGAAAACCACCACATGACCAACCAGCTCCGTGACCGGCTCGTCTCGCTCCTCAGCGAGCGGGCCGATCGCGTCGCTGGAGGCGACCTGGGCGAAGCATCCACACTCGAGCTCATCGTGCGCGGCGAATCCGTCTCGGTGCGTCTGTTCTCGAGATACAACCGCACCATGGTCGTCGCCCTCGACGTGTATGTCGATGATGTCGTCGAAACCCCGGCACTGACCCACTGGGTGGCCACACGCAGCGGTGTGATGCCCTTCGCTGCGCTCCGCATCGACCGTCCGTCCGGTCAGGACACCACCCCGGCAGTGCTGCTCGTCTCTCACGTGCTCGTCGCCCAGACAGCCGATGGCCACCAGCTCGACGAGGTCCTCGATGCCCTCACCTACATGGCCCGCCGTGCCCGGGGCCGCGTCGAGGAGTTCGCCGCTGCGCTCCACGCCGACCGCTCATTAGAACCAGCGGACGGCACCGCAGAGCCAGCGCACGGCACCGCCCAGGCCGGCGATGCTGCCGCCCCAGAGATCGTGTTCAGCGACGGGTTCACCCGGCACACCCCGTCGCTGCGCAGCAGAGAATCGGTCCTCGCCGCGCTCGGTGCGCTCATCGGCCTTGCGCCGGTGAAGGCCGAGATCGCGTCACTGGTTCGATCACAAGAAGTCGCCGAGCTGCGCCACAAACGGGGGCTTGCCGCCAACACCCCGTCTCCGCATCTGGTGTTCGTCGGCAATCCCGGCACCGGCAAGACAACCGTGGCCCGTCTTGTCGGCGAGCTCTATCGCTCCATCGGGTTGCTCCCCCAGGGACATCTGGTCGAAACCGATCGTGCTGGGCTGGTTGCCGGGTATCTCGGCCAGACCGCGCTGAAGACCCGCCAGGTTTGCGAGCAAGCGCTCGGTGGGGTGCTCTTCATCGACGAGGCCTACTCGCTCGATGGCGGCGAACGCGACTACGGGTCCGAAGCGGTGGACACGTTGCTCACGTTCATGGAGAACCATCGCGGCGAAATGGCCGTGGTGGTGGCCGGCTACCCCACCGAGATGCACCGATTCGTCCAGTCGAACCCGGGCCTGCGCAGCCGTTTCGACCTCACCATCGAGTTCCCCGACTATTCCCTCGCCGAGCTCGATGCCATCTTCGGCGGTCTCGCCGCGCAGCACGATTACGACCTCACCTCCGAGGCCCGCACACAGCTGCTCGCCTACATGTCCACCTGGCCACGCCACCGTGGGTTCGGCAACGGACGCGAGGTCCGCAAGTTGTTCAACGAGGTCACACGCCGTCATGCCATGCTGCTTGCCGGGCAGCGCCCGTCCACCGAGCGGCTGCGCACCATCACGCCAGCTGCGGTGCCAGTGCCGCCCGCAACACACCGGCCAAACCCGCACCCCGGCTACATGTAGCCCGCTCACCGGGTCGTGTGTCGCCACGATCACGGTCGGTCAATCGGCCGTACCGATGTGCGGTACGGTGCACCATGAAACTCGGTCCCGGTCTTTCGTTCTCATGGCAACGAGCGCTGGGTGTGACCAGCTTCAAGCGCAAGATCGCCCGGGCCACCGGAATACCCACCACCCGCAGCGGGCGCCGGGCCAAGTTCGGGCGCATCTTCAAGATCAAGTGACCGCACGCGGCGTCCATCCGGACCCGTGACACCTCACCGAAAGATCTTCGAAAAGTGGCCTGAAAGCCGTCACACCCCGAGGTGCTTTCTGCGTTCTCATCTTGGTGCTGCCCTGCCGACCCACGGCTGAAGCACGAGGAGGATCGAGATGCCATCACATGTCGCCACCCTGTATCCAGACAGGCTCCACGCCCAGCAAGCAGCGGCCCTGAAGCCGTGGGTACCGGTCGGGCGCCGACTGGTCCTTGTGGACATCGAGAACCTTGTCGGTGGCTCGTGCTCCACGACCACTGACGTAGCCAACGCGTTCGGCAGGCTGCGTGTCGCCATCGCACCATCGCACCACGATGTATGGGCCGTCGCATGCGGCCCGTCGCTGCTCGCTGCGGCAACGAGCGCCTTTCCCACCAGGGTCTTGCTCGGCCGTGGCAAGGACGGTGCCGACCATCAACTGTTGGCGTGCCTTGCACCACACGACGTCGTTGGCTGCTATGCGTCCATCGCGTTGGTGTCAGGCGATGCGGCCGCTTTCGCCGAACCCGTGCAAGAGCTCGCCGTGCGCGGTGTCCCCACCGACGTCTACATCGGCGCTGGGCACATCGGCGCAGCGTTGTATCTGGCGGCCCGCTCGGTCACCTCGACACGCGCAGAAGCGTTCGGAGCGGCTGCGTGAGCCCGGTTCAACACAGTTCAGATTCACCGTCACACCCGAGACCACACCGTGCGTTCATCCTGAACAACGCCGAAACCACACCCAGCCCCAGCCCCAGCCCCAGAAAGTGACACCAATGGACGACAACAACGACCTGATCAACGAGACCAACAAGGTGCTCGAGGACACCTACCTGCGAATCACCAGGATCGAACCCTTGCTGCGCCGCTTCGCCATGGCGATGCAAGATCTCGGCGCCCCGGTACCCACCGGTTGGGCCTCGCAGATCGATCCCGACGTGGTCGATTTCGGCTCGCTCACACGCAAGCAGTTCGATCTGCTCGTGTGCCTCGTGGAGGACATTGCGCGCAACCGTCCCGTCGAGGTCACCATCGTGCGCGGCGGCCCCTCCCTGTTCGACCCGGGGGCCCCAGCAGGACCCGTGGCACCCCCGATCGGGTCCAGCGTGCACATGGTCGTGCCGCGATGAGCACCCGACATCTCACCACCATCACCGCCGAAGAGGTCCGATTGCTCGGCGCAGCGGTGACAGCGCTGTATATCGACGAGGTGCGGGGCCAGGCCCTGAACCTGCGCATTGTCAATGGCGGCCGGCAATGGACCATCGAGACGCCCAGCAGCCAGCTGATGATCGACATTGTCGATCCTGCGTGCACCGCGAACAGCGAAGGCGATCTGGCGCTGTCCGAGCGGGTGCAACACTTCGCGCAGTGTTTCAGCGAGGAGACCGTTTCGCTCTCGATCGCCGATGACAGCACCATCGTCGCCACGGCCGGCTCGGTCACCGCTGCCATCGACCTGGTACCCCAGCGGCAGCCGGTGCGCGAACGCTGGCAGGTCCGCCCGTCGGCTACAGCGGTCGTACCGATACAACAGTTCTGGCAGCTGCTGTTGTCCGCACGCCGCACGCCGTGCGGGGTCGCAGATTCCGCGTATCCGACCCCTGTGCCGTGGATGCAGTTCGGCGACGGATGGGTGGGGCTGCACATCGACTGGAACGATTTCGTGGCGAGTCGGGCGACATACAGAATCGCCACCCTCAGCCAGGAGGGGCACACGACGACCACGTTCCCGCTCGGGCCGATCGAGACGTTCATCAGCCTGTTGCTGCTCATCGAGGACATCGAGCACGAGATCCTCCCGGACGTCACCATCACCGTCGGCACCGTCCGCCACGACACGGGCAACCGCGACGTCATCGTTCTGGCGGCCGGACCGTGGCGGCTGCTGGTCTGGCTCGTCCATCCGCTGAAGGCCCGTTGGGCAACCCTCGTCGACAAGCAATTCGACCTGGCCGGTCTCGATGTGATCGACACCGATGGCGCCGAATGGATCGTCGCCGCCGAAGGTTGCGAAGTGCGAGTGAAGCTGCACCACGGCCATCCCGACATCGCCCGGGTCAGCCTGATTCTGGTGCAATCCGTTGCCGAGAGCCTCGAGTTGCTGCGTGAGCTCAGCCAACTGAACGCCTCGTCGAGCGGTATTCGCTACTGGCTCGAGAACGATGCCGTTCACGCCGCAGCCGACGTCTACTGCACGGCGCTCAACACGCTCCCCGCTGCAATCCATCAACTCATCGCGGCGGCCGAGGTCTACGAACCGATGCTCGCCTCACTCGGCGCCAACGTATAATCAGCACTGCTCAGCAATTCATCCAGAGGACTCGAGGGGCCTGGCCCGTTGACAGTCCGCCAACCTGCCGATCGGCAAGGTGGCAACGCCAGGTGCGATGAAAGGACAATCATGAACACCCAACGTCTCGCTCCGCGTGCTCAGGCCGACGGACACGACCTCGAACCCGACCGGCCGATTCAGCCGCCACCGGTGTGCACCACGGCGCTCTCGGCGCTCTCGGCGCATAGTCAGGAGTTGGCGCGATGAGCGACCACACGAGCGACTATTCCCAGTACCGCGAGCACCTCAGCGCCGAGCAGATCAATGCCGTGCTGCGCCACGGCCACATCATCCCCATGGGCCGCGGCTGGACCCGCGAATACCTGGCCGAGCACCACCCGGGCTGGACGTTCAAGGCGTTGCTGGATGTGTTCAACGCGGCCGGCGTCCGCGGCTCCGGTGGGGGTTGCGCCGGCATCTGCGTGGCCGGCGTGAAGTACCTGCATTTCAACGACGACACGTCATTCGAAGTGGAGCGGATCGACGCAGCCGAAGTGGAGCAATGAGCCACCCGGTTGTTGCCCAAACGCGCAGCGGTTAGTTACCATTGTCGCTGCTCAGCAATTCATCCAGAGGACTCGAGGGGCCTGGCCCGTTGACAGTCCGCCAACCTGCCGATCGGCAAGGTGGCAACGCCAGGTGCGATGAAAGGACAGCCATGACCACCCAACGTCTCGCTCTGCGTGCGCTGGCCGGCGGATACGACCTCGATCCCGACCTGCCCATTCCTACAGCCGACCGCTTCGGTGTCCTTGGGGCGCTGCATGTGCTGCGGCATCTCCAGCGATTCCTTGAGTCATTGCATATGCAACTGGTGATCACCGGCCGGCGCGATTCCGAACTCGTCTGGAAACTCGGCCGGGACTACGACAGCAACATCGTCGACGCCGAGCTGCGACGCCACCGGTTCGCGACCAGCCCACAGGCCATCCGCAACCTGATTCGTAACGAACCGAGCGCTGTGCCGCTGTTCGGCTTCAGTGGCAGTTCGTGCACGGGATGGAACGACCTTTCGTGGGAGGGCGTCCGTCTCGACCGATTCCTCAGACCAGGACAGTTGATCGCACTCAAGATCGACATGGCCCAGATGAGAGTCCCCAAAGGCGGGTTCCGGTACGAGTTGCATCTGCTCGCGTGGCAGGCGGCCTTTCCCACGCACAGTCTGGTGTCGTGGGGCAATGACGCCGCCCTGTTGGACGGTCCACAACAACTGAACCCCGCCCACGGGATGGCCGCCGGCTACTTCTTCCATACGGGAGCACTTCCGACCTCGACCCGTGCCCACAATACGAACTTCACCGCGTGGCGGGCATCAGTCTGATCAGCCGCGCCCGCCACCGCACGCGACGGGTTGATGTCATGACCGAGGAGGCGATCAACTACTCCCGATACCGCGAACACTTCAGCGCCGACCAGATCAACGCCGTGTTACATCACGGCCACATCATCCCGGTCTCGCGCCGGATCACCAGCCGATTCGTCTCCACGCACCATCCGGGTTGGCAGTACAACGAGTTGGTGGCCGTCTTCAACGCTGCCGGAGTTCGTGTGCACGGCGGTGGTTGCGGCGGCTACTGCGCCGGCGGGGTGAAGTATCTGCACTTCGACGACCAGACCTCGTTCGCTGTCGAGCGGATCGACAAGGCTGAGGTGACGCAGTGAGCGACCCGGTCGATGCGCTGTGGGGCAGTGGTGAACTCGATGCCGTGTTCCGCCACGGCGCAGCCAAGGTCGGCTGCCCCTTCCCCCGGGCCGGTGGCATCAAGAACGCCCCGAGTGTGCTGCAACAGTTCACGAACGAAATGCTGCAATCGCCGATCTGGCTCACAGAGGTCGACCCACGGCAGTTGTGGTCCTCGCAGGGTTGGGTGCTACGCGAGCATGCCGACTACTACCGCAGCGGCTCGTGGGAGATCACCGGCGTCACCTCGGCAGACTGCGACCGCGAGTCGAACCGGTATCCGTTGGTTCTGGTCGATCACCGTGACCGGATGGTGATCGCCGCCGGGCACCACCGGTCGCTCGTCGCGCTAATCGAGGGTCGACCGTTGCTGGCACGGGTGTTCCCTGCCGCTCCCGACGGGGCGGTGGCCCTGCTACCCCACCTGCTGTTCGGAACGGCCACGCGTCTCGACCATGTGCTCTGCACATCTGCAGCCGATGCGGAGGAACAAGCCCTGGCGGGACGCACCGTGTTGTGCCCCGCACGCGACGTTGCGGTAGTGGCATGCCTTGCGTTGGCACCGGGTTTCGACCGCTGGCGACTCCCGATCGGAGACGACGTCGACACTGTCTAACCAGCCAGTTCGCTCCATCGCAAGCGACGGCCCCACGTGAAGTCCACTCACACTGTGTTGGTTATCCACTTGCTGCGCACAGGGAACATATGTTTGAGTGGTCAGATGCCTCTGGAACGGGATCTCGGTGCCGGTCTCCTCGCCCTGTTCGATGACGCAAGGCTTGATTTCGTGTTTCCAGGCGCACGATCAGGACTCCGCTTCGTTCAGATTGGTCCGCTCGTGCAGTGCTCACTGCGCTTCGGCGTCGGTCTGACCAATGTCGACGTTGCGTTTCAGCCCGGTGCTGTCGTTCGGGAGATTGATGTGTCGGCCAGAGAAGCTGCCGTCGACCCGAACCGCTGGCGACTCGCTGTGCTGGCAAGCCTGCGCGAATGGACAGGAACACTCGGGTGGTGCCCCCAAGAGGCGGACGCGCTGCTCGGGGCGGTGGGTGCCCTTGCCCACCCACTGTTGGCCAGCGTGTACCAGCGAGGCCATGGCGCTCTCGGTGAGGTGCCGCGCTGGGCGGTTCGCATCCTTCGCGCTGACACGGCGCTCGCAGCGGCCGGCGCGCTTGCCGGAGACGGGGCCAACCGCCGGCTCGCCCGTGCGCTCGC
>WLMZ01000010.1 GCA_009726095.1 Actinomycetota bacterium | reverse complement strand
TGGGCGGTGACGGCGCTGAGGAACTGCACATGCATGTCGACGGTTGAATAGCGGACCTCACGACCGTAGGCAGCGCCGACTGCGGGCACTACGACAGCGTCGAGGAGCGATGCGATGGCACCACCGTGCACCAGCCCGGCAGGCTGGTCGAGCTCGGGCTTGTACGGCATGAGCATGCGGCAGTAATCGACGCGTACCTCCTGCACGGTCATACCGAGCAGGTTCGGGAAAAAGACGCGGTCCCAATGGCCGAACCGACTCCAGCGCTCCGACACGTCCGGTGCCAGCAGGTCGAACTGTTCGGCGCGGCTCATACGGCGCCGATGTGTGCGTGGAGCAGCGTGGCAACGTCGGCCGCCAGTTCCTGGATGACCAGATGCCCGGCGGGCAGCTCGACAAGTCGGGAGCCGGTGATGTTCTCGGCGAGCGACCGGCTGTGGCTGATATCGACCCAGCGGTCCTCGGTGGCGCCGATGATCAGCGCCGGGACACAAATGGCCGCAAGCATCGCCGAGATGTCCAATGACATGTCGAGGTCGAGCTGTGCAGCCGACCCCGGTGCAATCGTGCCGGCACCCATCGCGATCATTGCATCGAGCATCGGCTCCAGCATGCTGAGCGCACTCGCGGTGAAGCCGTCGGCCATGGCATAACGCATGAACAGTTCTGGATCGGTCTGAATCAGGCGCTTCCAGAGTTCGAACGTGACGCGTTGACGGGCGTCGGCCGCAGCCCAGCCGCACAATGACGTCACCGACAGCACCCGCCCTGGCGCAGCGGCTGCGGTTGCCAATGCGGTGACCGCACCGAGGGAGTATCCACCGACGTGGAACCGATCGTGGCCGAGGTGGTCCATCAGCGCAAGCGCCTGTTCGACGATTCCCTCCACCGTGAGAGGGCTCGCCGGCTGAGACGATTCACCGCTGCCGGGGAACTCGAACAGAACGAACTGGTAGGTGTTGGCGGGCATCGCCCCACGGACCATGTCCCAGCACGTTCGCGCCATCGTCGTGCCGTGGAACAACAACACGGGTGTGCCGGCGCCCTCGACTGCGTACCCCACTGTTGCTGTGCCGACCTCGAGAGTTGCCATGCGCGAACGGTAGTCAACGACCCGCTGGCTCAGGGAACCAGGGCGCTACGGAAGAAGCCGATGACGTGCTGCAGACGCTGCTCCAACAGAGGGCTCTCGAGCGGTTCGTCATCGAGCAGGCCACCGAGGAACGGCGCGTCGGAGAAATAGCTCAACAGGGCGCCGTAGCCGGTGAGCAACAACTGTTCCGGGTCGTGTTGGCGGAAATTGCCGATATCCATCTCGCGCTGGAAGTACGCCGCAGCGCTGTCGAATGCCGGCCGCAGCACCCCCGAGAGGTCGATACCGAGGTGTGCGCCGTTGTCGAGGGCCTCGCGGCGCATCAGGCGTACGTAGTCGGGGTTGTCGCTGAAGAAGCGGAACCCTGCGGTCAGCACGGACTCCACCTTGTTCCACCCGCGTTCGGTACTGCTGATCGAATCGGCGAGGCGATCGAACCAGTCCGACAAGAGCCGTTCGAAGACCTCGCCGTAGAGCGTCTCTTTCGAGGCGAAGTGATGCAACAGGCTGGGGCGGCGGATGCCGACAGCGGCAGCGATGTCGTTCAGCGAGGTGCCGTCGTAGCCGCCCTCGGCAAAACAGTGCAGTGCTTCGATGACGATTTGGTCACGCGTCGAGAGTTGCTCCGGTGCGTCCGCCATTGCGCGTACTGTACAGGGCGTGTTGACCATCTCTGCCCGGACGGCCCTGACCCCGCACGGATGGTCGGGGCCCATTGCCATCTCGATCGGCGGCGACGGTCGCATTGTCGCCATCGCAGAGGCCAGCGATGGGGCGGCCGATCTCACGCTGGTGCCCGGCTTCGTGGACCTGCAGGTGAACGGTGTCGACGACATCGACGTCGCCCGGGCGAATGGCCGGGATTGGTCTCGTCTCGGCGATCTGCTGCTCGATCAAGGCGTCACCTCGTGGTGCCCCACGTTGGTCACCGCTCCGCTGGAACGGTACGAGCAGCCCCTACGGCGCATGGCAGAGGCGCAGGCTCTACCGGGACCAACCATCATCGGCGCTCACCTCGAGGGGCCGTTCCTGGGTGGCGCACCGGGCGCGCACCCGCGTCACCTGCTGGCGCCGATCGATCTCGGCTGGCTCGAAGCGCTCCCGGAGGTCGTGCGCCTTGTCACGCTGGCCCCTGAACTGCCCGGCGCTGCCGAGGCCATCCGGCTGCTGGTTCGGCGCGGCATCGTGGTCTCGTTGGGCCACAGCACCCCCTCACTGACCGAAGTCGATGCTGCTGTGCAGGCCGGCGCCACCATGGCCACCCACCTGTACAACGGCATGTCGGGGGTACACCATCGCTCTCCGGGGCTGGCCGCCGCAGCCCTGCTCGACGACAGCCTGTCGGTCGGGTTGATCGCCGACCTCATCCATGTGCATCCGCTGGCGATCGAGCTCGCCTACCGAGTCAAGCCCCCGGACCGCACGGTGCTGGTCACCGATGCGGTGGCCTGGCGCGCCGGCACAGCCGGTGCGGTTGGCATGGCGATGCGTGATGGCGCGCCCCGTCTGCCCGATGGCACGCTGGCGGGTAGCGCTCTGACCATGGACGCTGCCATCCGCAACGTCGTGAACCAGTGCGGGGTCCCGCTCGAACAAGCGGTGCGGTCGGCGTCCACCAATCCAGCTCGCACCATAGGATGCACCGACCGCGGCGCCATCGCGGTCGGCCAGCGCGGCGATCTGGTGGCGCTCGATGCCCATCTGGCCGTGGCCGGCGTCTGGCTCGGCGGAGTGCGGGCCCGCTGACACGCCCGGTACCCTCGCATCATGCAAATCGTTTCCGCCCTCTTCGTCGAGAACTTCGAGATGCGTCAGGCCCCTGGACCATCGACCCGCATCGACCTGACGGGCGCCATGTTCTCGATGGCTGCCCCTTCGCCGGCGCCGGTCACCGTGACTCCCCACCTCGTGGCGCTGATCTCATGCGCCTCCGACGAGCCGGGCAGCGGAGTGTTCGAGGTCATCTTCAGGAAGGGCCGGGGCGAGGACGACGAGCAGATCGCCCGCAACGTGAGCCCCTTCACCGTTGAGCCGGGAAAGTTCACCTACCGCCTGGTTCGCGGCGAACTCGAATTCGATTCCTACCAACAGATCTTCGCTCACTGCCGGGTAGATCACGGTCCCTGGCACCTGGTGCCGTTCACCCTGCTTGCCCCCGTGACCGCCTGAGGTTTCTCCCACAACTCAACTGCTGAAACGGTGAATCCACTCGTTGCAAAGCGGCGTGAGCAGATGCCCCAGCGGTTACAGTCGTCGCCGTGCCTTCCACGTTGACCCACGATCAGGATTCCGCTGCCATCAGCCTCATTCGGGGCCTCGCGATGGACGCCCCGCTCTACGCCAAGAGCGGTCATCAGGGAACTGCCATGGCACTCGCCCCGCTCGCACATGTGCTGTACAGCCGAATCATGCGCCACGATCCGGCTCACCCGAACTGGCCCGACCGCGACCGGTTCATCCTGAGTGGCGGCCACGCCAGCATCCTGCAGTACTCCATGCTCTATCTCAGCGGATACGGCCTCGAGCTCGACGACATCAAGCAGTTCCGTCAGTGGGAATCGGCCACACCGGGCCACCCCGAGGTGGGGCACACTGCTGGCGTCGAGGTCACCACCGGACCACTCGGCCAGGGTTTTGCCAATGCTGTGGGAATGGCCATTGCCGAGCGGATGATGGCGGACCGCTTCGGCGCCGAGGTGCAGAGTCACCACACGTTCGTGGTCGCCGGCGATGGTTGCTTGATGGAGGGTGTGAGCCACGAGGCCGCCTCGCTCGCCGGCCACCTGGGCCTGGGCGGCATCGTGTGCGTCTACGACGACAACCACATCACCATCGACGGCAACACCAACCTGGCATACAGCGACGACGTGGCCATGCGCTTCCAGTCCTACGGCTGGCACGTCGAGACCCTCGGCGAGGTCGCCAACGATTGCGACGCGCTCGAAGCCGGACTGCGCCGGGCGATGGTCGTGCGGGACAAGCCGAGCCTGCTCATCCTGCGCAGCCACATCGGCTTCCCGTCGCCCGATCTCACCGACAACCACGAGGCCCACGGCAACCCGTTCACGGCCGAGCAGGTCAGCCGGACCAAGGCGGTCATGGGTATCGCCGACGAACCGTTCTGGGCCCCGGCCGATCTCGTCGCGGCGTATCGCTCGCACACTGCTGCCAGGGGTGCTGCGGTTCGTTCCGAATGGCAGAGCCGTTTCGATGCATCGTCGCTGAACCGTGCAGAGTGGGACGCTTGCTGGACCGCCAGTGGAATGCCCGGGTGGACCGACCTGCTGCCCGTGTTCGCCCAGGGCGAGAGCATTGCCACACGCGTTGCCATCCAAAAGGCGTTCGACGCCACCATCACCGGCGTGCCGGGCCTGGTGGCCGGCGCCGCCGATCTCACGGGTAACACCGGCACCAAGCTGGCGGGACAGGTTCCACAGGCGGCCGCCACCCCCGGGGGACGTCAGATCTACTACGGCATCCGCGAGCACGGCATGGGCTCGGCCATGGTGGGCATGGCCTTGCACGGCGGTGTGCTGCCTGCAGGTGGCACGTTCTTCGTCTTCCTTGACTACATGCGACCAGCGGTGCGTCTGGCGGCGCTCTCACACGCCAAGGTGCTGTTCGTGTTCACACATGATTCGGTCGGCGTCGGCGAGGATGGCCCCACGCACCAACCGGTCGAGCACATCGCCACGTTGCGGGCCATCCCCAACCTGCAGGTCATCCGCCCAGCCGATGCCAACGAGACGGCACATGCATGGCGCGTGGCAGTCGAGCATCATGGCCCGACGGCGTTGGTGCTCAGCCGACAGGCACTGCCCGTGTGCACCGACGGTTCGGCCGTCGAGACCGGTGCGGCTGTCCTGCGCGCCAACGACGCTGCCCAGGTCGTGCTCGTGGCCACCGGCAGCGAGGTGCACCTGTGCCTTGCCGCTGCCGAACAACTACACGCCGCGGGCATCGAAGCCAACGTGGTGTCCATGCCCTCGTGGGACCGCTTCGAAAGCCAGACGCCTCAGTTCCGGTCCACCGTGTTCCCGGCCGGAGTCCCGGTGCTGTCGGTCGAGGCCGGCGTCACATTCGGGTGGGCACGCTACGCCGATGATTGCATCGGCATCGACCGCTTCGGCGCCAGCGCTCCCGGAGCACTCGTGCTCGACAAGCTCGGCATCAACACCGACAACATCGTCGCCCGGGCAACCGCCCTGGTGCACAAGGCCTAGGAGGCCCACGTGGACCGTCTCGTTCACCTCGCCAGCGATTTCCAGCAGAGTCCCTGGCTCGACAACCTCAAGCGCAGCTACATCACCTCCGGTCAGTTGCAGGGTCTGGTCGATCGTGGCGTGCGCGGGCTCACCTCGAACCCGACCATTTTCCAGAAGGCCATCCAGGGATCGCCCGACTACGACGAACAGTTCTCGGCGCTCGTTGCCGCCCCGGCCCACCCGATCATCGACGACTACTGGGCGATGGTGCTGCAGGACATCAACAGCGCCCTCGACATCTTCGAGCCGGTGTATTCGTCGACGGCAGGACTCGACGGTTACGTCAGCGTCGAGGTCGACCCCGGCCTCGCCCACGATGGCGCGGGCACCGAGACCGCTGCCCGCGCGCTGCATGAACGCGTCGGCCGCCACAACCTGATGGTGAAGATCCCTGCCACCACCGATGGGCTCGCAGCCATCCAGCAGATGATCGCCGAGGGCCGCAGCATCAATGTCACCCTCATCTTCAGCCTCGATCGTTACGAGCGCGTCGTCGAGTCCTACATTGCCGGGCTCGAGCAGTACGCGGCGGCGGGCAACACCGACCTGTCGAAGGTGGCCAGCGTGGCCAGCTTCTTCATCAGCCGGGTCGATTCTGAGATCGACAAGCGTCTCGATTTCATCGGCACACCCGACGCCCTCGGGCTGCGTGGCAAGGCCGCCGTTGCCCAGGCGAAGTTGGCGTACCAACTCTTCCAGGAGGCCTTCAGCGGCCCCCGCTGGGATGCGCTTGCAGCGCTCGGCGCCCAAATGCAACGACCGCTGTGGGCGTCGACCAGCACCAAGAATCCGACCTACCCCGACACCTTGTACGTCGATGAGCTCATCGGGCCACACACGGTCAACACCCTGCCCGACGCCACGCTCGAGGCCTTTGCTGATCACGGCACACTGGCCCGCCGGGTCGATGCCGATGTCGAACAAGCCGAGCAGGTGTGGCGTGACCTCGCCACCGCGGGCATCGACCTCGACGACGTGGCCGCACAACTCGAGCGCGAAGGCGTCGCCTCGTTCCAGCTGAGCTTCAACGAGCTGCTCGAAGCGCTCGAGGCCAAGGCCGGCGCACTCCGCTCGTAAGCCGGCGCTGGCGCGGGTGCTCGTGCTCGTGCTCGTGGTCGTCGACAACATGAAGTGGGCCGAGGCTCGTGAGCTGCGGCGTACAGTGCGCAGGTGACTCCCGAGCTGTCCCCCGAAGTGAGCGCTGCCGTCCAGCACCTGATCGATGTGCTGGCGCCTCAACACGATCGTCGACTGGCCGAGGAGTTGATCTCCTCGGCCGCTGGCCTGATCGCCGACCATCCAGCCACGCTCGACCTCAAGATCGCGGCGTCGGCGGTCTACGAGATGCGCGATGCCTATGGCATGTTCGCTCCGTATCGCGGTCGCCCAAAGGTGACGATCTTCGGCTCCGCTCGCACCGCTCAAGACGATCCGCTCTATCTGCAGGCGCGCCGCGTGGCCGGGCAACTTGCCTCACACGGATGGATGGTCGTCACCGGCGCCGGGCCGGGCATCATGCAGGCAGCCATGGAGGGTGCCGGACGCGAGATGAGCATTGGCGTGTCCATCCGCCTGCCCTTCGAGCAGAGCGCCAACCCGATCATTGCCGGGGACTCCAAGTACGTGAGCATGAAGTACTTCTTCACCCGCAAGCTCATGCTCATCAAGGAGAGCCGGGCCTTCGTGTGCCTACCCGGCGGGTTCGGCACGCTCGACGAGATGTTCGAACTGCTCACCCTCACCCAGACGGGCAAAGGGGTGCCGGTGCCCATCGTGTTTCTCGACACCCCCGGAGATCCGTACTGGGAGGGTGTGGCCGAGTTGATCGACACGATGTTGGTGGCTCGCGGTCTGGTGGCACCGGCGGATACCAGCCTGTACCTGATCACCGAGAGCTGCGAGACCGCCGCCCACGAAATCAACCGGTTCTACGCCAACTACGACAGCATGCGCTACGTGGGCGATCTCCTCGTGCTGCGAATGAAGCAATCGCCCACCGACGAACAGCTCGATGGGTTGAACGCCGCGTTCGGCTACCTGTGCACGAAGGGCTCGATCACGCGTACGCCACCTCTTGCCATCGAGGTGAAGGAGGCAGATGCTGTCGATCTTCCTCGAGTGGCGTTCGTCTTCGCCAAGCATGGGTTTGGCGATCTTCGACGCATGATCGACATGCTCAACACATTCGTTGGCTAGGGCCGATCGTCGCTGTCGATGTCGTTGTCGTTGTCGTTGTCGGCACCAATGCCGCGCAACAGGTGCGCTGCTTTCTCGATGGCTCGGCGCGCTTGGGTGAGGGTGCGCTCGGTGGCGGGTCGCTTCTGATCGCCGCGACGAACGGCCGAGCTCAGCTCAGTGAGTGCGGTGTCGGCGAGTTCCTCGGCGATCGCTTCGAGCCGATCTGCGACCCGATCGAAATGATCGCTCACGGCATGAGTTCGTTCACGATGTCGAGCGGGTGCAGGACCGTGGCTCCGCCAGCGGCAAGATGCATCGAGCACCCGGGATTGGCGCTGGCGACAACGGTCGCCGTGCTGGCCTCGATGGCGCGTCGAATGGAGCCAAGCTTGCGATCGCGGATCTCGCCGGCCAGTTCGGGTTGCAGCGCCGAATAGGCCCCACCGGCTCCGCAGCACAACCCCTCGTCATCGAGCTCGACCACATCGGCGTATCGGTTGAGTACCACGCGCACCGGCAGGTGAGCCTTTTGCACGTGACGGAGATGGCAGGGGTCCTGCACGATGATCGATGGACGTAGCCGGGTCGGATCGGGGGTCGGGAGGGAGTCGATCCGGTCGGCGAGCCATTCGTGTACATCGAGCACGCGAGCCGAGAATCGCCGAGCGTCGTCGGTACCCAAGAGGTGGCCGTAGTCCTTCATCGCTGCGCCGCAGCCGGCCGAGTTGACGAGGATCGCGGCGTCACCGGGCATGCTCGCGATGGTGCGGGCCGCCAGGCGTTGTGCCTGCGTCGTCAGGCCGGCATGGGTGTGCAGGGCGCCGCAGCACTCCCCTCCCCTGGCCGCCACGGCACAGGTGGCACCCGTGGACTCAATCACCCGTTGCGTGGCGCGATGCGTGTTCCGCTGCCATGCGTCCATGACGCATCCGGTGAAGACGAACACATCGGCACCCGTTGCTTTCACCGGCGCGCCCCGACGCAACGGAAGTCGTGTCAGACCGATCCGTTTGGGCACCAGTCGTAGCCGTTGGGCCACTGCCAACAGAGTGGACCCAACGAGTAGCAACCGATGATGGCCGAGCACCCGCATACCGAGCCGCTGCAAACGTGGCGTGCTGCGCTTCGCCTCTGCCAACGACTGGCGGGTGCTCTCGATAAGGCGACCGTACGGCACACCCGAGGGGCACGCTGGTTCGCATCCGCGGCACTGCACGCAGGTCTCCATGAAGCCGATGAAGGTGTCATCGACCGGAGCGCCCTCCCATGCAACCGTACGCATGGCGGCGATGCGGCCCCGGGGTGACCACCCCTCCTCGCCCGTAACACGGTAGGTGGGGCAATGCGGCAAGCACAGACCGCAGCCCACACAGCTGGCCAACTCGGCATCGTTGAGCTGTAGTTTCATGACGCGGTCACCGTAGTGGTTGTTGCGGCCTTGCCTCTGCATGGCATCGTCATTTCTCGGCGCATCACGGCTGCGTGCTCGGCATCCATGGGGCCAGAGTGGACAGTGGGTACCGATAGCTTCGGTGGTGCCAGTGCACTGCATCCGCCACCAGCCGAGAGAGACGCCCATGCCCGAAGGCCACACGGTCCACCGAATCGCACAAGACCATGGTCGGCTGCTGCTGGGACATGCCCTGCGGGTGTCGTCGCCGCAGGGCCGCTTCTCGGACGAGGCCAAGCACCTGAACGGTTGTGTGCTGACCAAATTGGAGGCCGTCGGTAAACACCTTTTCTATGTTTGGGACAACGGCGACATCGGCCACGTGCACCTGGGCCTGTTCGGTAAGTTTCGTGTGGCGAAGGGGCCCGAAGCCCCCGATCCTGTCGGTCTGGTGCGCATGCGGCTGCAATCACCCGTCGCCACGATCGACCTGGCCGGGCCGACTGACTGCACCATCGGCACCGCTGCCGACCGCGCCCGGATACTGGCGCGGCTCGGCCCTGACCCGCTGGACCCAAAGGCGCGAGTCGATGTCGCCGTCGGCGGCATACAGCGTTCGAAGCAGGCGATCGGCGCGATTCTGCTGGACCAGAAGGTGCTGTGCGGCGTGGGCAACGTGTATCGCGCCGAGGCCCTGTTCGTGACCGGGATTCATCCATCGCGGCCCGGGTCGGCCCTGTGCGACGACGAAGTGCACGCCCTGTGGGCGGCTGTGGTCGGCATGTTGCGCCAAGGGGTGAAGGACAATCGCATCATCACCGTCGATCGCAGCGAACTGGACATGCCGCGCAGCGGGAGGTTCCGCAGGGGCGAGGCCACCTACGTGTATCACCGCGATCGGTGCCTGCGCTGCGGCACCCCGATTCAGACCGTCGAGTTGGGTGGTCGTCCCTGCTACTTCTGTCCCACGTGTCAGCCTCGTTGATCACCGTTGCGTAGCCTGTGGGCATGGCTGACACCGTTGCTCGCATACCCTCCCTCGTCGCTGCGCTACGTGAATCGTACGACGCCGGCCTGATCCGCGATCTCGAGGCTCGGCGCACGCAACTTCAACAGTTGCGCCGCATGTTGGTCGAACAGGAAGGCCCGATCCTGGACGCTCTCGCGACCGACCTTCGCAAGCCGCCGATGGAGGCGTACGCGGCTGAGATCGGAGTAGCGCTGAGCGAGATCGACCATGCGCTGAAGAACCTCGACAAGTGGTGTGCTCCCGAGCGGGTCAAGGTGGCGCTCACCTTCAAGCCCGGCTCGGCCAAGATCGTGCCTGAGCCGCTCGGCGTGGTGCTGATCATCGCCCCGTGGAACTATCCGATGCAGTTGCTGCTGGCCCCGCTGGTTCCGGCGCTGGCGGCAGGCAACACCGTCGTGCTGAAGCCATCAGAGGTGGCGCCCGCCACGGCCGCGGTGATGGCCCAGTACATTCCCCATTATCTCGACGAACGCATTGTCCAGGTCGTCACCGGCGGTGTCGAGGAGACCACAGCACTGTTGCAGGAGAAGTTCGACCACATCTTCTACACCGGCAACGGCACGGTCGGTCGCGTCGTCATGGCCGCAGCAGCCAAACACCTCACTCCGGTCACACTCGAACTGGGAGGCAAGAGCCCTGCGATCGTCGCCGCCGATGCCGATCTCGAAGTTGCGGCGAGGCGCATTGCCTGGGGCAAGTTCCTCAACGCCGGGCAGACGTGTGTCGCCCCCGACTACGTGCTCGTCGATGCCTCGGTCGAGGACAAGTTCACGAGCGCTCTGCTACGCGCAGTGCACGATTTCTATGGCGACGACCCGAAGCACTCGGCCGACTATGCGCGTATCGTCAACGAGCGCCATTGGGATCGCCTCACTGCACTGCTCGACGCCGGCGGGTTCGACGCAACCGTGTGTGGCGGCCACGGCGACCGCGCGAACCGGTATCTGCCGCCCACCGTGCTCGCCGGCGTGAAGCCCGATGCCGCCGTGATGCAGGCCGAGATCTTCGGGCCCATCCTGCCGATCATCGCCGTTGCCGATGTCGATGCAGCCATCCGCACGGTCAACGACGGCGACAAGCCGTTGGCGCTGTACGTCTTCAGCGGCAGCGACGCCGTCATCGACCGTGTGCTCTCGCGCACCACGTCCGGTGGCGTGTTGGTGAACCACACCGTGCTGCACGTCGGTGTCACCGAACTGCCTTTTGGCGGCGTGGGGGGCAGCGGCATGGGTTCGTACCACGCCAAGGCCGGGTTCGACACGTTCACGCACCGCAAGTCGGTGCTGCGCAAGCCCACCAAGCCTGACCCTTCCATCCTCTACCCGCCCTACAAGGGTTGGAAATACAAGCTGGTCCGCCGCTTCATGTGAGCGGTCTGGCCCGGTACGGTCCACCCCGAACTGACAGTAGATCCGTGCCCTGCAGGGCTCACACTGACGGCCAGATCGGCGAGGGCGGCGCCGAATCAGCCGTCGAGCAGGTCGACCCCCGGGTTGAGCCGACCAAACGGATCGAACTCGGTCTTCAAACGCTGGTGCAGCGCCACCAGTGGCGCAGACAGCGATCGTTGGGGAGCGGGTTGAGTGTGGTGCACCACACCGACCCCGATTTCGGCGACGAAGCCGGTCGTTGCTGCCAATGCTGTCAGACCCGCAGGGGGCAGCGACCAACGGCCCGTTGTGGGCAACGGCGGCGGCCCCTCGGCCTCGGTGAGCGAGGCCAGGACTGCCTGTTCGCGGACATCATCGGCGTGTCCCTCGAGCAGGGCCCACGTAGTGGTGCCGTCCCAGAGCACGCTGACGGGACGGTACAACACGGCAAACGTGGCCCAGGGGTCGGTAGCGGTGCTGAACCATTGCGACACCTGTGGCAGCGGACGGGTGCGCAGGATGACGGCACCGAGGAACCCCAGCGTTCCCGCGGAACCGACCAGCAGTCGACACAGATCGAAACCCGACACGTTTTTCACTGTCGGACCACCGGCTTTCACGACATCACCGGCAGCGGACACGTAGTTGGCCTGCAGCAACACGTCGCGCACGGGCCCGTACCCGAGCCTGCGCACATCGCTGTGCCCTACGGCCAGAGCGCCCCCGACCGTTCCTGACAGCGGAAGGGCGATGCGTTGGCCCACCTCGCCGAGAGCGGCATCGAGATCGACCACCTTGGTGGCAGCACCACACGAGACGGTCATTTCATCGGCCTGGATCCACTCGATCCCCTCGGGCGCCACCACCGCACGCACGCCGTCGACGGCGCCGCCGCGACTGGATGTACCGGCAATGGTGACCGGACCTGCCGAGGCATTGCCGACGTCAGCTGCGAATCCGCTCAGATCCATGCGCCCTCCGGCACATTGTGCACGTCGCCGCAACCTGCTGGGCTGGGCAGGACCTTGGCCGGGTTGGCGAGGCCGGTGGGATCGAACGCCGAACGCATGGACGCCTGCGCAGCAAGATCGGCTGGATCGAACATCAGCGGCATGTAGTCGCGCTTTTCCAGACCGATGCCGTGCTCGCCGCTCAGCACACCCCCCGCCGCCACGGAGACCCGCACGATCTCCTCGCCCGCAGCGTGCACTCGGGCCATCACCCCTGGCTCGCGCTTGTCGAACACCAGCAGCGGATGCAGGTTGCCGTCACCGGCGTGGAACACGTTCATCACCAGGAGGTCGTGGCGCTGAGCGATCTCGTACACCTGGTTGAGCACCTCGGGCAGCTTTCGGCGCGGCACCACAGTGTCGTGCAAGTAGTAGTTCGGCTTGATCCGTGCGATGGCGCCGAAGGCGGTCTTGCGGCCCTTCCACAGCAGCGCGCGTTCTGCTTCGTCCTGTGCCACCCGCACGGTACGCGCACCGTGCGCTGTGCCAATGGCGATGATGCGCGCCACTTCGTCCTCGAGCCCATGGCTGAGCCCGGCTACCTCGGCCAGCAGGATCGCGGCAGCGTCCATGGGCAGTCCGGCATGGATGTACTCCTCGACCGCCCGGGTGCACAGTGCATCCATCATCTCGAGCGCAGCCGGCACCATGCCATCGGCGATGATCGCGCTGACGGTCTCTGCGCCGCTTTCGACGGTGGTGAAGTCGAGCAGCATCGTGCGCACGGCTGGTGCGTTCTGGGTAAGGCGCACGCAGATCTTGGTGGCGATGCCGAACATGCCCTCGCTGCCCACAAACGCACCGCGTAGGTCGAGCCCCATGGGCTCGGGATCCTCGCCGCCGATCATCACGATGTCGCCCTCGGGCAGCACGACCTCGAGTGCCACGATGTGAGCAGCAGTGACACCATCGGCCAGACAATGCGGACCGCCGGAGTTGTTGGCAACGTTGCCGCCGATCGTGCAGCTCTGCTGACTGCTGGGATCGGGGGCGAAGTGCAATCCGAGGTGAGCGACGTGCCTGCTGAGATCCAGGTTCAACACGCCTGGTTCGACCCAGGCCTGCCGTGCGGCAGCATCCACCGAGAGCACCCGGTTCATCTTCGCGAGCGACACGACGACGGCGCCATCAAGCGGGGTTGCTCCCCCGGCCAGGCCGGTTCCCGAGCCACGCGCCACGTATGGGCTGCGGTGCGCTACGCAGGCCCGAACGACCGCTTGCACTTCGTCGGTGGTGGTTGGGAAACAGACCACCGAGGTGTTGCCATCGAAGTTGGAGGCGTCGCGCCGGTACAGGTTGAGTTCGGACTGATGGTCACGCACACGAGCGGGCGTAACAGCCAGACGGAGGTCGTCGAGCAGAGTGGTCATGCGCTGCGGCGGCCACGACGACTGGTGCGGCGGTGGCCGGAGTGATCGTTGTCGTGCACCTGGCGCAGCACGATGACCTTGCCCGGCTCGATGGGTTGGCCGTCGACCAACACTTGGTCGTCGGGTTGGAGTTCGTCGGCCAACGACGACAGCGTGCCGTCGCGGCGTGCACGAAGTTCGGCTTCTTTGTCGTGCATCGCCCGGCGACCCTCGGTGAGTGCTTCAGCGACATCGCGTCCCCGGTTGCGCACCTGCGCGACGACCGACCTGGCCACGTTCGACGGGGCCAACTGAGCTGCGGTGGCCTTGACCTTCTTCTTGGCCAACCCCACGGCGGCCACTCCGGCAACTGCGCCGCTGACGAACCAGCTCACACGCTTCATCATCGCTGTGTCCCCTTCTCGATACCTGCGCGGCGCCGGGCGCGCCGGGATCCTGGCGTGGGCGAGATCGCGTGCTGGTCGATTCGCCGCAGGCGCCGCCAGGCCCGACCGGTACCCGTGGCAAAACCAGCAACTTTGATGACCGGCACCGACAACGCTGCGCGGGCCACGCGGCCGCTGCCCGAGACAGCGTCGCTGATGGCCTCGGCCGACCCGAGCACCCTGTCGAACCGGTCCAGATCGTGGCGGGCCTCGGCCATGGTGATACGGGCCTCGTTGGTGGACAATTGCAGCTCAGCCAGGAGTGGCCGCGTTTCGGCGCGCAGCGATTCAACCTCGACGCGAAGCGATTTCAGGGTGTCGAGCACCCGCATCAGCACCACGATCAATGCAGCAAAGCCGATCGAACACAGCACCGTTGCCAGTACAACGGCAAGTTCGCCGGCAGTCATGGCGTGTTCTCGGCGTGTCGCTGGCTCATCCGGTCGGTCACCTCCTGCTCGAAACCGTGCGTTGTCGGATCGTACAGCGTGACGCCGAGCAGTTCATCGGGCCGGTACTGCTGGGGCACCCAGCCCCGCGGATCGTCATGAGGGTACACGTAGCCGGTGCCGTGGCCCAGCGATGCGGCGCCATGGTAATGGGCATCACGGAGATGGGCGGGCACCTCGCCGACCGCACCATCGCGCACCATCGCGCGGGCGTTCCAGATGCCGACAGCGGCCCGGTTGCTCTTTGGCGCCGTGGCCAGATGCACCACTGCCTGAGCCAGATTCAACTGGGCCTCGGGCAGGCCAACGTGCTCGACGGCTTGGGCAGCGGCCACTGCCACCATGAGCGACATTGGGTCGGCCATACCGATGTCCTCACTGGCCAGCACAATGAGCCGGCGCACGATGAACCGGGCGTCCTCGCCAGCTTCCAGCATGCGCGCCAACCAGTACAGCCCGGCATCGGCGTCGCTGCCGCGAATGCTCTTGATGAACGCACTGATGACGTCATAGTGATCGTCGCGGCCGTAGCGCAGAGCGCTGGTGCCGAGTGCGGACTCCACATGCTCGACGGTGATCGTTGCTGGGAAAGCGAGGGCACAGGCAACCTCGAGCGCAGTCAGCACCTGTCGGCCGTCACCACCGGAGCGATCCGCCAGCAGCGAGACAGCGTCCGGGTCGGCCCGGGCGGATTCGGACACGAGGCCGCGCTCGATCAACAACACGATGGCCTCGCGGTCGAGTGGCTCCAGCCGGAACAGCGTGCTGCGACTGCGCAAAGGAGCATTGACTTCGAAAAACGGGTTCTCGGTGGTCGCTCCGATGAGCGTGAGGGTGCCGTCCTCGACGGCGGGGAGCAGAGCATCCTGTTGCGCCTTGGAGAAGCGATGGATCTCATCGAGGAACAAGATGGTGCCGCGGCCGTGTTCTCCGAGACGTTGCCGGGCACGTTCGATGACCTCGCGTACGTCCTTCACGCCGGCCGTCACTGCCGACAACTGCTCGAAGGCACGTTGGGTGGTGCCGGCCACGGCGAGGGCCAGCGTGGTCTTACCGGTACCGGGCGGCCCCCAGAAGATGGCCGAGCTCAGTCGGTCCTGCTCGACGAGGCGACGCAGCGGCCGTCCCGGTCCGACGAGATGCTTCTGACCGACTACCTCATCGAGGGTCTGCGGGCGCAGACGCGCTGCCAGCGGCGCCTGCTGGCGTAAGCGATCGGCCGCGGCCGAGCTGAACAGATCGTCGGTCACAGCGAACTCAGCACCAGCTCGTAGCCGGGTCGGCGGAAATCGACGACGTTCTCGATGAGCCATTCGCGGGTGACCCACTGCCAGGCAACGAACTCACGACCGTCGGGCGTGGGACTGACATCGGCGCTGTTGGCGTCGAACAGGAACCAACGGTGGACCTGTCCCATGCGACCCTTGGCCGTCTTGAGGTCCTCGGGATATTCATAGGGCACCCAGCCCGGGTATTCAGCAACCGCATGCACGTCCTCGGGGCCGAGACCTGTTTCCTCGCGTAGCTCGCGCCACGCAGCGCTCAGCGGTGCCTCGCCGGCATCGAGCCCACCCTGGGGCAGCTGGTATTGACCGCGTACATCGCCGCGCTCGAAGGCCAACAACCGGTCGTCAAGGCCACGAACGACCATGACAACTCCGGCACGAAAATGAGGGCTTGCCATATGCACAGACGCTACTGGCTCGCCGGTCAGACCTTGGGCGGTTCAGACCTTTGGTGGCAGCGTGCGAATTCCGAGTTCGGTCAACTGCTTGGGGTCAGCCGGTGTGGGCGAGTTGGTCATCGGGTCGGAGCCGCTCTGGGTCTTCGGGAAGGCAATGACCTCTCGGATGTTCTCCTCGCCGGCCAGAATCGCAACGAGCCGGTCGATTCCGAAAGCAAATCCGCCGTGGGGCGGCGCACCGTATTCGAACGGACGCAGGAAGAAGCCGAACTTCTTCTCGGCGTCCTCGTCGCTAATGCCCAACGCAGTGAACACCTTTCGCTGTAGCTCGCTCTTGTGGATCCGAATGGAACCCGAACCGAGCTCCCAACCGTTCAGCACGAGGTCGTAGGCCATGGCCCGTACCGCCATGGGGTCGGTGTCGAACATGGCGAGGTCGTCCGGGTGCGGCATACAGAACGGGTGGTGGCCGGGCTTGGGCTTGCCGGTCTCTTTGTCGAGACCGACGAACAACGGGAACTCGATGACCCACACATAGCGGTACGGACCCTGCCACACGGGCGGGCGACCGAGGTCGTTACGCAGCTGGCCCAGCACGTCGCACGTCGTGTCCCAGCTATCGGCAACGATGAGGATGAGGTCACCCGGCTTGGCGTCCAGGCGACGGCTCACCTCGGCCTGCTCGTCGGCGCTGAGGAACTTCGCCACGGGCGACTCCAGGCTGCCGTCGGCGGCCACCTTCAACCACACGAGTCCCTTGGCACCCATTTGCTTGGCCTTGTCGGTGAGCGCGTCGAGCTTGTTGCGGCCCATCTCGTCGGCTTTACCTGATGCGTTGATGCCCTTGATGCAGGCGGCACCGGCGAAGGCCTTGAACTCGGTTGTGCCGAACACATCGGTGAGCTCGGTCAGCTCCATGCCGAAGCGCAGGTCGGGCTTGTCGACGCCGAAACGGTTCATCGCATCGCGCCAGGTCATCTGCTCGATGGTGGGGATGATCTCGCCCGTCACGGCCTCGGCCGCTGCGGTGACGGCCTTGCCGATGGCGGCAAGCACATCGTCCTGACTGACGAAGCTCATCTCTGCATCGAGCTGCATGAACTCGTACTGGCGATCGGCACGGAGGTCCTCGTCGCGCAGGCAGCGCGCGATCTGGTAGTAGCGGTCCATACCCGCCACCATCAGCAGCTGCTTGAACAGCTGCGGGCTCTGCGGCAGGGCGTAGAACGAACCGGGCTCCTTGCGGCTGGGCACCAAGAACTCGCGGGCACCCTCGGGCGTGGACGGCACCAGCATCGGGGTCTCCACCTCGACGAAGTCCTGGGCCTCCATGGCGCGCCGGATGGCAGAGTTGACCTTGGCGCGCACGCGCAGGTTGCGCTGCATGCGCTCGCGACGGATGTCGAGATAGCGGAACTGCAGGCGGGTCGTTTCCTCGACCTTGTCGGCACGTGAGTCAATCGGGAACGGCGGGGGCTCTGCGTTGCGGAGCACCTCCACCTGGCACTCCCCCAGCTCGATCTCGCCTGTGGGCAGGTTCGCATTGACCGTGCCCTCGAGACGGGCGCGCACCACGCCGGTAACACGGAGCACGAACTCACTG
This sequence comes from Actinomycetota bacterium, assembly GCA_009726095.1. Lineage (GTDB taxonomy): Bacteria > Actinomycetota > Acidimicrobiia > Acidimicrobiales > Ilumatobacteraceae > WLMZ01. Next base: position 36,476 of record WLMZ01000010.1, on the reverse strand, counting down.
CGTACATCGACGTCGTTGTCGACGACGCACTGCACCACGCCCGTGTGATCGCGCAGATCCACGAACGCCAACTGCGTGCCGTGCTCGCGGCGGCTGGCAACCCAGCCGCAGACGCTGACCGTCTGTCCGATATGTGCGGTCCGGAGTTCGCCGCACATGTTGGTGCGCATGCTGGTAGCACTCATGCTGTTGCCTCTTTCGCGGCCTGTTCAAGGGCCTGGATGACTTCTGTGACAAGGGCGCCACGTGCGACGGGTCGCTGCACGTCGGCGCCGCGGAGCGGACGGAGCGTGACCACGCCAGCTTCGATCTCGTTGGAACCGACGATGATCGCGATGGGTGCGCCGCTGCGGTCGGCACCCTTCATCTGGCTCTTCATGCTGCGGTTCTCGTACGCCCGGTCGGCCGAGATGCCAGCGGCGCGGAGTTCGGCAGTGATGCGCAACGCCTCGAGCCCACCGGTGGTGTCGACGACGAACACATTGACCGCAGCGGGCGGAGCGGCAAACACACCCTCGTCGTCGCAGGCCAACAGGGTGCGGTCGAGGCCGAGCGCAAAGCCGATGCCGTGCGTTGGCGGACCGCCGAGCGACTCGACCAGTCCGTCGTAGCGGCCTCCGCCACCGAGCGCGTTCTGCGCAGAGTCCAACGTGCCCCCCTGGAACTCGAACGTGGTGCGACGGTAGTAGTCAAGCCCGCGCACCAGCGATGTGTCGAGCGTGAACGGGATACCGAGATCGGTGAGACCCTGTTGCACCGCCTCGAAGTGGGCGGCGGCTTCGGCGCTGTAGAACGAGGCGATGCGTGGTGCACCTGCCAGCACGGCCGCATCTGCGGGGCGTTTGGAATCGAGCACGCGCAGTGGGTTCTTGGTCAGCGTGACGCGGCTCTCTGGCGACAATGCGTCGAGGTGCTGCTCGAAGTAGTCCTTCAGCGCCGCGGTGTAGTTGGCGCGATCCTGCGGCTCGCCGAGCGAGTTGAGCAGCAAAGTGACCTGTTGCAGCCCTAAGCGAAGATAGAACTCCCAGGCCAGGACGATCACCTCGACGTCGAGGTACGGATCGTCGGCACCCAGCACCTCGATGCCCACCTGATCGAACTGGCGGTAGCGGCCACGCTGCGGCTTCTCGTAACGAAAGTTCGGCCCGGCGTAGAACACCTTCCAGGGCGTGATCGGGCGGTGTTGGGCAAAGGCCCTGCACACGCTTGCGGTCTGCTCGGGGCGCAGCGCCACATGGCGCTCGCCCTTGTCGATGAAGTCGTACATCTCCTTGGTGACCACGTCGGTGTGTTCGCCCACCCGTTGGAACACGCCGATGTCCTCCATCAGCGGGGGCATGATCTCGCCGTAGCCGGCCGCACCGGCGACCTCGGCGAAGACAGCCTGGAACCGACGCCAGCGACCCGACTCGGGTGGCAGGATGTCGCGCATTCCTGGGCTGTGCTGGAACTCGGGCATAGGCGACAAGGCTAGAGCGTTTGGAGCGTGAACCGTCGGAGGGTTCGTTGGCTCATGGCCCCCAACGCCAAACACCGCAGCGACATCGCTCAGCCGCCGCCCCTACCGGGGACCAGGCGGTAGGCGTCGTAGACGCCGTCGACGGCCTTGATGGTGCGCAGCACGGAGTCGAGATGGCCGGGATCGGCGAGCTCGAACTCGAAACGCATCTTGGCCACCTTGTCGTTGCCGGTATGGGTACTGCACGCGACGATGTTGACGTGTTGCTCGCTGAGCGCATTGGCGACGTCGCGCAGCAGACGCGAGCGATCGAGCGCCACCACCTCGACGCCGGCGCGGAACACCGTCTTGCGGTTGTCCCCGTCCCATTCCACGTCGATCAGGCGCTGTGCCTGGTCGCTCATCAGCGAGACGGCGTTGGCGCAGTCGCTGCGGTGCACGCTGACGCCGCGGCCGCGTGTGACGAAGCCCATGATCTCGTCACCGGGCACCGGGGTACAGCATTTCGACAGGCGCACCAGCACGTCGTCGAGACCCTCGACATGAATGCCAGCGTTGGAGCGCGCCCGGCGAAACCCGCGCGGCCGCAGCACCTGCGACGACGACATCTGCTCTTCCTGGTCGCCCGTACGAAAGTCGCGTGCAACCTTCTGCACCAGACCCCTGGCTGAGAGATGCCTTTCGCCGATGGCCGCAAGGGCCGTCTCGAGATCGCCGTAGCCGTGCGCGTCGAGCTCTTTCAGCAGCACGTCAGAGGTCCACATGCCGTGAACGGGTAGTCCCTCACGCCTGAACTCCTTGGCGAGTTCGTCGCGACCGGACTCGATGGCATCGTCGCGTCGTTCACGGCTGAACCATTGACGGATCTTGTTGCGCGCCCGCGGCGACTCGACAAAGGTGAGCCAGTCGCGTGACGGGGCCGCTGTCTCGAGCTTCGAGGTGAAGATCTCGCAGGTGTCGCCGCTGCGCAGCTGGTGATCGAGCGGCACGAGGCGACCGTTCACCTTCGACCCGATGCACTTGTGCCCCACCTCGGTGTGCACGGCGTACGCAAAGTCGACCGTCGTGGAGTGGATCGGGAGCGTGACGACACGACCCTTGGGCGTGAACACGAACACCTCCTCCTGCTCGAGGTCGGTCTTCAGGCTCTCCATGAACTGATTGGGGTCGCTGACCTCGGCCTGCCAATCGATGATGCGGTTCAACCAGTCGATGTCCTGGGTGGGGGCGTCCTCTTTGTACGCCCAGTGTGCAGCGACGCCCCACTCGGCGCGTTGGTGCATCTCACGAGTGCGAATCTGCACCTCGAGCGGCTTGCCGTCGGGCCCGATGACCGTGGTGTGCAGGCTCTGGTAGAGGTTGAACTTCGGCATCGCGATGTAGTCCTTGAACCGGCCGAGCACCGGCTTCCATCGACCGTGGATGCAGCCGAGCGCCGCATAGCAGTCCTTGATGGAATCGACGGTGACGCGTATGGCGACGAGATCGAAGATCTCATCAAAGTCACGGTTCTTCTGGATCATCTTCTCGTAGATGCTCCACATGTGCTTGCCGCGCCCCGTCACGTCGGCTTTGATGTTCAGTTCGGTCAGGCGGCCGCGGACGTCAGCGAGAGTACGCGCCAGGTAGACATCGCGCTCGGGTGTTCGAGTGGCAACGAGGTGATCGAGTTCGGCGAAGCGCTTCGGGTACAGCGAGGCAAAGCTCAGGTCCTCGAGTTGTTGGCGCAGCTCCTGCATGCCGAGACGGTGAGCCAACGGTGCGTAGATGTCGAGCGTCTCTTGCGCGATGCGCCGCTGCTTGTCTGCGGGCATACCGGCGATGGTGCGCATGTTGTGCAGCCGATCGGCGAGCTTGATGATGAGCACGCGCAGGTCGCGTGCCATCGCCACCAGCATCTTGCGCATCGTGGCGGCCTGTTGGGCCTCTTTCGAGTCGAACTGCAGGCGTTCGAGCTTGGTCACGCCATCGACAATGGCAGCGACATCGGCGCCGAAGTGCTTCTCGACCTCGGCCAGGGTGATCTCGGTGTCCTCGACAGCGTCGTGCAGCAACGCAGCGGCCAGCGACGTGTCGTCAAGGCCAATGTCGGCAACGATGCGCGCCACAGCGAGTGGATGGTTGATGTACCCCTCACCGCTGCTGCGGGTTTGGTGAACGTGCGCCTCGCTGGCCATCGCGTACGCACGCGTGATCATGGCCGTGCTGGCCTTGGGGTGACGCTTGCGGTATGCCGCTAGGACGGGCGCGAGCGCATCATCGGTCGGCTGGTGTTGCCGACGCCATGGCAGCACACGATCGACCGTACCCATGTGTCAGTAGACCGCCAGGCTCTCGACCGTGTGGGTGCCCAGCTTGGAGCGCCCGTTCAGGCCGGAGATCTCGATGAGGAAACCGAGCCCCACCACGACACCACCCAGTTCCTCGACCAAACGGCAAGTCGCCGATGCCGTGCCGCCGGTGGCCAACACGTCGTCGATCACCAGCACCCGCTCGCCGGGACGGATGGCATCGCGGTGCATCTCGAGCTTGTCCTTGCCGTATTCAAGGCTGTATTCCTCGCGTACGACCGCCCAGGGCAGCTTGCCGGCCTTGCGTACCGGCACGAAGCCCGCCCCAATGCTGAAGGCAACCGGCGCGGCCAAGATGAACCCACGCGCCTCCATGCCCAGCACGCAGTCCACCTCGACACCCTCGAAGCGCTGTACCAGCTCGGCGATGGCCCGATGAAAGCCGGGTCCGTTGCCCAGCAGCGGTGTGATATCTCGAAAGACGACACCCGGTTGGGGGTAGTCGGCGATGTCGCGAACAAGGTCGCTCAGCCAGGCTGAATCGCGTGGTTGTGTCTCGGCTGCCATGGGTGCAGGCTAGCGACCTGAGCGACGCTCGCACCCGGATGGGTCAGCGGCGCTGCTTCTTGCGGGGCCGCGGCGGGTGCGTCAGCACGACATGCGCCGGCTGGTTCACCGCCGACGCAGCAGAAGCTTCGCCACCCTTGGCCGTGGCCCGAATGCGTTGCGACTCGCGTCGTGCTGCGGGAAGTCCACCGAGGACCAGGCGTTCGAGGTCGACGCCCACCGCACGTGGTGCACGCAGCGACCGGTACTTGGGGGTGCGACCCTTCAGCCCAGCGAGCAACGGCGATGCGATGAAGATCGACGAGTACGAGCCCGTGATCAGACCAACAAACAGCGCGAGGGCAAACTCGCGCAGCGAGATCGCCCCGAGCAGGCCGGCACCGACCACCAACAGCGACAGCACCGGCAGAATGGCGGCCAGGCTGGTGTTGAGCGAACGCATCAGCACCTGGTTCATCGAGACGTTGATCACGTCGTCGTACGGCAACCGTGCGCTGGCAAAGCGGGCAGTGTTCTCGTCCACCTTGTCGAACACCACGATGGTGTCGTAGAGCGAGAACCCGAGAATGGTGAGGAAGGCAATCACCGTGGCCGGCGTGACCTCGAGTTGCAGGATGGAATAGATGCCCACGCTGATGAGTACGTCGTGAAGCATCGCCGCGATCGCGCTGAGAGCCATCGCCCATTCGAAACGCCACGAGATGAACAGCGCAACGAGGATGACGAACACCACCAGGGCGCGAACGGCCTTCTTGGTGATCTCCGAGCCCCACGACGATGTCACCGAGTTGCTGCTGATCTCTTTGGCATCGACCTTCGCCGCTTTGGCAAGGTCGCTGATGACCTTCTGGCGGACCTCGGCGGTCTGCTCTGCTGACTGGATGCGCAGTCGGGCCACACCGCTTGCCGAGACCGTGACGATCTTGGCGTCCGCAGCGTTGATGCCGTTGGCGGTGAGCACGTCGCGGGCCTGGGCCTCGGTGAGCTGCGCCGATGGCACCTCCCACTGCACGCCGCCCTTGAAGTCGAGACCGAGGTTCAGGCCCTGGGTGAGCAGGGACACGATCGTGACCAGGATGAGCGCTGCTGACACGCCGATGCCCCACCACTTGCGACCCATGAAGTCGACGCGGGTCTCACCGTGATAGAGCCGTCCGAACACGCTGCGCTTGGGCAGTGCCTCGACGGGCGAGGTGTCGAGATCGGTCATGATGTTGCCCCCAGCGGCTGGTTTCCGTCCACAGAGATCTCCATACCCATGATCTTTCGGCCGGCCATGAACTTGCTACGGGCCAACAGCAGCACTGCGGGCCGGGTGAAGAAGTACGCCACGAAGACGTCAATCAGCGTCGAGAGGCCGAGGTAAAAGGCGAAGCCTCGCACCGCCCCGACCGAGAGGTACCACAGCACCGCTGCGCCGATCAGCGACACAGCGTCGGCCACCAGAATGGTGTGGAACGCCGCCTTGAAGCCCCGCTGGGCGGAGTTGCGCAGTGAGCGACCAGCGCGTATCTCGTCTTTCAGGCGTTCGAAGAACACGACGTAGGAGTCGATCGTGACACCGATGGACACGATGAGCCCCGCCACTCCAGCGAGCGAGAGCACGCCGTTGTAGAACCGAGAGATCAACGACGTGATGCTGTAGATCAGCGCACCGGAGACGCACAGGCCGACCACGACCACGATCGCGAGGCGACGGTAGTAGAAGAACATGAAGGCCAGCACCAGGGCGATACCGATGGCACCGGCGATGAGCGCTGCACGGAGCGAGTCCTTGCCGAGCGTCGCCGACACGTTCTGCACGGCCTCGGCCTGCAGACTGATCGGCAGTGCGCCCGAGTTCATCACCTGGGCCAACTTCGCAGCCTCGGCCTTGGTGAAGCTGCCAGTGATCTGCACGCTGCCGGTGAAGCTGGGTGCGTTGACCGTGGGAGCTGATTGGATCTGGCCATCGAGTTCGATGGCGAGCTGGTGCGACGGGCACACGGCCGAGCCGTTGTAGCACTCCTTCGCCAGCTGGTTCCATTTGCCCTCTCCGGACGACCCGCTCTTCAGGTCGACGGTGACACCCCAGCCGCCGCCGATGATGCGCGCCTGGGCGGAGTCACGAGAGAAGACCTCGCCGGTGATGGTCTCAGCCGACGGGCTGGCATCGCCGGTGGCATTCGCTGGGCCGACCTGACACACACCACCGTCGCGGGTGGGCAGGACCTGGGTGGTCTTCGGATCGGAGAACGGAAGTCCCGTGGTCGTGGTCGACCCGTCCGACACGCTGGTGGTGGTGGACCCATCCGTGGACGCTGCCGCGGTGGACGACACGTCGGAGGGCGCTGTGGTCGACACAGCGGCCGACGTGGTGGCTCCGGGGATGGTGGGCGGCGTGGTGTCGACCCGACGCGACGGCCCGGGTGACCCAGTGACCGGTGTAACGACGGCACCGGTGCCCGCAGTTGTGGGCGCAGTGGTTGCATCCGTTGCGGTGGTACCGGTTCCCGGGGTCGTGGTGCCGGTGGTGGGCACGGTGGAAGCCGGCGTGGACGTGGGCGCCGAGGCGCACGCCTTCACGGGGCGCAGGAACACCTTGCCCGTGACGTTCACGAGATCGAGCGCCTGCTGCTGGTCATTGACGCCGGGCAGGTTCACCACGATGGCGTCGTCCTGGCGAAGGATCTCGGGCTCGCCGACGCCGAAGCTGTCGACGCGCTCGCGAATTCGTTCAACGGCCAGATCGAGGCTGGTCTTGTCGTACTGCTGGCCCTGTACCGGGCGCAGCGTGACAGAGATACCGCCCCGCAGGTCGAGGCCGAGCGCTGGTTTGTATCCCGCAGCGACGTTGAGCGTGAGCAGACCTATGGCAAGGACGAGAATCCCCGCCAGCGAATACTGGAGTTTGCGGCGCATTACTTGTCGGACTTGCCGTCGGTCTCGGAGTCGTCACCATGACTGGCCGGCCTCAGCTTGGAGGCGTCCGAAGGCGACGCAGCCGACGTATCGACCTTGCGCTGGATGGCTGCACGGGCAACACGGATCTGGATGTTGTCGTCGACCTCGAGCCACACGACATCGCCGTCGAAGCCGGTGATGAAGCCGTACATGCCCGAGGTGGTGATGATCTCATCGCCCTCTCCCAGGCTGGTCTGCATGGACGCCTGCACCTTCATCCGCCGGCGCTGGGGCCGGATGAGCAGAAAGTACATGCCGACCATCATCAACGGCAGGATCAGCAGGCTGATCGCGCTGCCGCCCGAGGAGTTGGTGGCTTCGAGAAGTACAGGTGTAGGCATCAAGACATCCAAATGATTCACTCGCCGACAGAGGGTCGGACCAGCGGGAGAGCCTAGTCATTCCAGCGGCCATTTCAGTGTCACACCTGCGAGGAGAGATTTTGGTGGGTTTCGCTCCGGTGCGGGCTCAGCCCCACACGGCGAGGATCCGCGAGCGCAGGGCGGCGAAGGTGCCGTCGGCGATGGCCAGACGCATCGAGTCCATCAGCTGCAGCGTCCACGCCAGATTGTGCAAACTGACCAGGCGTGGACCCGTTGGCTCGCCCACCTGGAACAGATGGCGTATGTAGCCAATGGAATGGTTGCTGCACACCTCGCATGAGCACTCCGCGTCGATCGGTTCGTGCGACAGGGCGTGCTTGGCGTTCTTCACGTGCACCTTGCCCCCCGACGTCAGCGCTGTTCCGTGGCGGCCGATACGGGTCTGCATGACGCAGTCGAACTGATCTACGCCCAATGCAACCGCCTCGACCAGCGAGGCAGGGTCGCCCACGCCCATCAGGTATCTCGGACGGTCGGCTGGCAGATGTTCGATCGCCGCTGCCAGTGCTGGCAGCATCTCGGCGCGGGTTTCGCCCACGCTCAGCCCGCCGATGCCGTAGCCGTCGAACTCGAGTGCAGCGGTGCGTTGTGCCGACTCGGCACGCAGAACGGGATCGATGCCACCCTGCACGATGCCGAACAGCGCCTGGTCGGGACGCGTGTGCGCTGCCTTGGCGCGGGCCGCCCACGCTGTGGTGCGGTCGAGCGCAAGCCGGATCACCTGGGGCGGCGACGGCAGCGGAGCGCAGACATCGAGCACCATCTGGATGTCTGCACCCAGGAGTTCCTGCGTGGCCACGGCGGCCTCCGGCGTGAAGCGGTGCAGCGATCCGTCGTAGGTGCTGCGGAAGGTGGCGCCGTCGTCGTCGACCTTGGGCTCGAGCGAGAAGATCTGGAAGCCGCCGGAATCAGTGAGGGTGAGACCGCGCCAGCCGGCAAAGGCTCCGAGCCCACCGAACGAGGCAATGGTCTCGGCTCCCGGCCGCAGCATCAGGTGGTAGGTGTTCCCGAGCACGATCTCGGCGCCGAGGCGTTCGTAGTCGGCCGCCGACAGGTACTTGATCGCGGCGCGGGTACCCACCGGCATGAAGCACGGGGTGCGGTACGAACCCCGAGCGGTGTGGCCGATGCCGGTACGCGCCTGACCATGCTGGGCGAGTAGCTCGAAACGAACGGGATGCATCACAGACTCCTGTCGAGCAACATCGCGTCGCCGAAGGAGAGGAAACGATACTCCTGCGCCAGCGCTTCGTCGTACAGCGCTTTCCAACGCTGGCCAACGAACGCGTCGATCATCAACAGCAACGTGGTGCGCGGCAGGTGAAAGTTGGTCATCATCAGGTCTACGAGCTTCCATTCGTACCCACGGTGGATGAACAGCCGCGTGCGGCCCTCCAGCTCGGCGAAGGTCGCTGCGGACTCCAGCGCGCGTGTGGCGGTGGTACCCACTGCTACGACACGCTTCGCGCTGCGACACTGGTCGAGTACCTCGGCGCTGACGCGATAGCGCTCGCTGTGGATGCGATGGTCGAGCGGGTCCTCGACGCTCATCGGCTGGAACGTGTCGAGACCCACGACCAACTCAACCCGGGCAAGCTGCACCCCGATGTCCTGCACGGACTGCAACAGTTCGGGCGTGAAGTGCAGTCCCGCAGTGGGTGCTGCGGCCGAGCCGGGCTCGCTGGCGTAGACGGTCTGATAACGACTCGTCTCGGTCAACGGCGCAGTGATGTACGGGGGTAGCGGCATGTCGCCGTGCCCGGCAAGCAGATCCAATGGATCATCGTCGCCGAGCAGCGTGACAGTGAAGGTATCCCCCGCTGCCGTGCGCCTGCCGATCTCCACCAATGGCAGGCCGGAGCTGTCGAGCAGTTGTTCACCGACTCTCAGCTTCTTGCCCGGGCGCACCAGGGCCTCCCACACCCGCCGGTCGCCACCGACACCGTCCACTGGTTCGAGCAGCAGGACCTCCGCAGCTCCCCCACTGTGGCGGTGCAGACGCAGCCGCGCAGGAATCACCTTGGAGTCATTGACGACCAGCAGGTCTCCAGGGCGCAGGAACTCTCCGAGGTCGCGCACGCTTCGGTGCAGCGGCGCCGCCGGACCCTGATCCACGAGCAGGCGAGCAGCATCACGCGGTTCGACAGGCGTCTGCGCGATGCGCGCTGCGGGGAGGTCGTAATCGAAGTTAGCGATATGCACGACCGCTCAGGATACGGCGATGGGCGTCCGTGTGGATCGGCGCCGATCGGCGTGTGCCACGATGATCACCATGACGACACTTCGAACCGAGCGAGTTGGCTGTGGCGACGCCGGCGAGATGGACCTGCACGTCTGGACTCCAGAGGGCGGTGGCACCGCTGCGGTGCTGTTGATTCAGGAGATCTTCGGAGTCGGTCCGTACATCCGCTCCGTCGCCGAGCGCCTCGCCGCGGCCGGTTATGTGGTGGCAGCACCCGACGTGTTCTGGCGCTTCGCCCCGAACTGGGAGGCCGACCACACCGAAGCCGGAATGGGTGCCTCGATGGAGAAGGTGCAGCAGCTCGATTTCACCGCTGCCATTGGTGACTGCGTGGCAGCGCTCGCCCACCTCGGCGCCATTGCCCCCGGCCCGACGGCGCCGGGCGTGCTTGGCTACTGCCTTGGCGGCACCTTGGCCTGGGCCGTTGCCGCAACAGCCGCGCCAAGCTGCTGCGTCAGCTATTACGGCTCCGGCGTACCCGGCATGCTGGGCTTGATCGATCAGGTGTCGTGTCCAACGCTGTTCCACTTCGGCAACGCTGATGCGTACATCCCGAACGAGGGGGTCGAGGCCGTCGGGGCAGCGATTGCCGGCCGCGAGGGCTTCGTGCTCAACGTCGAGAACGCCGGCCACGCATTCGACAACCACGAATCCGAGATGTTCTATCACGCCGATGCCGCCAAAGCGGCCTGGGCCAAGACCATGGCCTTCCTCGGCCAGCACCTGCCCGCCCGCTGAACCTGCCGGGGTCAGGCGTCGGCCGAGCCGAACAGGTTCGGCGTGTCGCCCGAGGGTGAGGGCGCATCGAGGCCCAAATGCTGCCACGCCGAGGGCATCGCGATACGCCCCCGTGGCGTGCGGGCAAGCAGGCCCTGTTGGATCAGGAACGGCTCGTAGACATCCTCGACCGTCTCGGTCTGTTCGCCAACGCTGATGGCCACCGTTGACAGACCGACCGGCCCACCACGGAACTGCACGCAGATGGCGGTGAGGATGGCACGGTCGACCTTGTCGAGACCGCGTTGGTCCACACCGAACACCGCCAAGCCGGTACGAGCCGTGGCCTCGTTGATGGTGCCGTCGCCGCGCACCTCTGCATAATCGCGGACACGGCGCAACAGCCGGTTGGCAATGCGGGGCGTGCCGCGGCTGCGACGGGCGATCTCCCATGCTCCCTGCTCGTCGATGGTGACATCGAGGATGCCTGCAGCTCGGCGCACGATGGATTCGAGTTCGTCCTCCTGATAGAAGTCGAGCCGAGCCACCAACCCGAACCGGTCGCGTAGCGGGCCGGTGATCATGCCGGTGCGCGTGGTAGCGCCCACGAGCGTGAACGGCGGCAGCGGTAGCCGGATGGACGATGCAGCAGGGCCCTTGCCGACGACGATGTCGAGTTGGAAGTCTTCCATTGCGGGATACAGAATCTCTTCGACGGCGCGCGAGAGCCGGTGGATCTCGTCGATGAACAACACGTCGCCCTCGCCCAGCTTGGTGAGGATGGCGGCCAGATCGCCAGCACGCTCCAGCGTGGGGCCGGAGGTGATGTGCAGGTGAACGCCCATCTCGGCAGCGACGATGCCGGCCATGGTGGTCTTGCCGAGCCCGGGCGGGCCGGCCAGCAGCAGGTGATCGATGGGTTGATGACGCCGACGCGCCGCCTCGATGACGATGGTGAGGTGTTCTTTGAGCTCGCGCTGACCAACGAAGTCTGAGAGTCGCCGTGGGCGAAGCCCGATCTCGTCGGACTCCTCGATCTCGTTGTTCACGCCGGGGTCGAGGAACTCCTCACGCACGGCGGGCCCCCAACAGCTGCAGCGCCTCGCGCAGCAGCGTGGCTGCGGACTCGCCCGGGGGTAGCTCGCGCAGGGCGTCGCGCACCTCCTCGGGTGCATAGCCGAGACCGTACAACGCCTCGCGCACATCACCCAGCACCGATGAACCGCCACCTGCGACGCTGGCCCCAACGGGGTCGAGCATGGGCAGGTTCAGACGGTTCTTCAGTTCGACCAGCAGCCGCTCGGCTGTCTTTTTGCCCACACCGGGCACGAGGCACAGCGAAGCGTTGTCAGCACTGGTGACGATGTCGATCAGCGCCGATGGCGTGTGCGTGCCGAGAATGGCCATCGCCAACGCCGGACCGACACCATGGGTGGCGATCAGGATCTGGAAGGTGGCCCGTTCCTCGCGGCGCAGGAATCCGAACAGGGTCTGTGCATCTTCGCGGATGTGGTGGTGCACGTGGACAAACACATTGGCGCCGGGCTCGAGTTCGCCAAGGGTGCGCGGGGTGACGGTGATCAGGTAGCCGACACCGGCGACCTCCAAGAGCACTTCAGTGTCGGCGCCGCGTTCCAGCACCACACCACGCAATGAACCAATCATGCTGGTCTCCTCATGCCGGTCTCCCCATGCCGGTCTCCCCATGCAGGGTCCGTCATACGGGGCTCGCTGTGGCGAGGCGCACGCGCCGCAGCAGCGGCGACATTGCGAGGTGACACAGTGCAAGCGCGGCCGCGTCGGCGGCGTCGGCTGGCTTGGGCACCGACGACAGGCCAAGCCGGGCCTGCACCATCTTCTGGACCTGCGCCTTGTCGGCAGCGCCCCAGCCGGCAACTGCACCCTTGACCTGATTGGGGGTGTACTGCACCACCTCGCAGCCGCACGCCCAAGCCTCGGCCAGGGCCAGACCGCTGGCCTGTCCAACGCTCATCGCAGTGCGCACGTTGTTCTGGAAGAAGACGGTTTCGACTGCGACCACATGGGGCCGGAATTCGATCATGAGCGCAGCGAACTCGGCGCGCAGTTCGGCCAGGCGCTTGGGCAGCGGATCCGTCGGCGGCGTTCTGATCACGCCGAGGCTGAGCGCAATGGCCGCTCCGGGACCGCTGGCCTGCACGGCGGCATAGCCGCAACGGGTCAGGCCGGGATCGATGCCGAGCACCACGAGGGGCTCATCGGACGCGCGAGGAACGAACACAGGTTCGTAGCGTATCCGGAAGGGCTCGCCGCTGCGCGGATACCTGTGTTGTGATGTCAGGCGCCTCGAGCGTTGCGCACAGCTTCGACGAGCTCGCTCACAGGCCGATAGGTCAAACCGGCAATGGCGCGGTGGACGTAGCGGATCATGCCCTGGGCATCGATGACAAACACGCTCCGTCGAGGGAAGCCGAGCGGGCCCAGCGTGCCGTACAACCCGGCGACGGCCTTGTCGGGGTCGGCGAGCAGTGGGAACTGGAAGCCGTGCTTGTCGCTGAACTTGTTGTGGCTGGCCACGTCTTGCGCCGAGATCGCCAACACCTGGGCGCCAACCTGCTCGAACTGGGCCAGATCGTTGTTGTAGCTGTTGAGCTGCTTGGTGCACACCGGCGTGTCGTCGCCCGGATAGAACACCAGCACCACCGCCTGGCCGCGATACGAGGCGAGCGAATACGTGGTGCCACCGGTTCCGACGAGGGTGAACTCGGGTGCCTTGTCGCCATTGCTGACACTCATGCGCTTGCCTCCTCCATGAGCTCGTCGGAGATGTCGAAGTTGCTGTACACGTCCTGCACGTCGTCGTTGTCCTCGAAGGCATCCAACATACGCAGGATCTTTCGCGCGTCGGCTGCGTCGGTGACCTCGACGGTCAGCGACGACACCATCGTGCTCTCGGCGGACCTGACCGTGAGCCCTGCGGACTCAAGCGCCGCCTGCAGGTCGTACACATGGTTGGGCGTGCAGGTGATGCGCCATTCGCCATCGTCGTCGGTGACATCGTCGGCACCTGCGTCGAGCGCCGCCATCATCACGTCGTCCTCCGACGCTGCCCCATCGACCACGATCACGCCCTTGCGACTGAACTGCCAGCCGACCGCACCGGGCTCGGCCAGGCTGCCACCGAGCTTGGAGAAGATGTTGCGTACATCCGACCCTGTGCGGTTGCGGTTGTCGGTCAGGGTGTCGACCAGGATCGCAACGCCGCCGGGCGCATAGCCCTCGTACATGATGACCTCGTAGGTGCCGCCGTCATCGGCGCCGGTGCCACGCTTGATGGCGCGCTCGATGGCATCGTTGTTCATCTGGCCGGCTTTGGCCTTCTGGATGGCGGTGCGCAACGAGGCGTTGCTGGATGGGTCGCCACCGCCTTCACGCGCGGCGACCTCGAGTTGACGGGCGATCTTGTTGAAGAGCTTGCCTCGGGCTTTGTCCTTGGCGCCCTTTTGGTGCTTGATCGTGGCCCATTTCGAATGACCGGACATTGGTTCAGACCTCCTGGAGGAACAGCGAGTGAAGACGGGGATCGGGTGTGAGCTCGGGGTGGAACGAAGCGACGAACACCCTGCCCTCTCGTGCGAATACTGGCACGTCGTCATGCGCGGCAATGACCTGCACGGCGGGACCGATGCGCTCGACCTTGGGCGCTCGGATGAAAACTGCGTGAAACGGCGCTGCCAGGGAGTCGATGGTGATGTCGGCTTCGAAGCTGTCGACCTGACGGCCGTAGCCGTTGCGGCGCACGGTGATGTCGATGGCTGCGAGGCTGCGTTGATCAGGTCGGCCGTCAAGCACCTCGCGTGCGAGCAGGATCATCCCGGCACAGGTACCGAACACGGCCAGTCCATCGCGGATCCGCTCGGCAAGCGGATCGAACAGGCCAGAGGTGGTGAGCAGATGCGACATCGTGGTGCTCTCGCCGCCCGGCATGACCAGTGCGTCGATGCCGTCGAGATCAGCGCTGACCCGAACCTGGCGCGTCAGAACGCCGCACTCGGCCAGTGCGCGCTGATGAGCGGCAAAGGCGCCCTGGAGAGCAAGGACACCAACGAGCACCCGGGGGCTCCGAACTAGACGATTGCACTGGAATTCGCTTCGTGACGCTGAGCTGCCGGAACTACCAGCCGCGATCGGCGTAGCGCTGGTTGATCTCGTCCATGCCGATGCCGGTCATGGGCGTGCCCAGACCGCGGCTGACCTTGGCCAGAATGTGTGCGTCGCGGAAGTGCGTCGTGGCCTCGACGATGGCCTTGGCGCGTGGCGCCGGCTCGTCGCTTTTGAAGATGCCCGAACCAACGAACACCGCTTCGGCGCCCAGCTGCATGGCCAATGCAGCATCTGCCGGCGTCGCGATACCGCCTGCACAGAACATCGGCACGGGGAGCCAGCCGGTCTCGGCGATCTCCTGCACCAGCGGCAGCGGGGCCTGGAGCTTCTTGGCCCAATCGAACAGCTCGGCCGAGTCGGCCTGGGTGATCTTGCGCATATCGCCGATGATGGAACGCAGATGGCGTACTGCCTCGACGATGTTGCCGGTGCCGGCCTCGCCCTTCGAGCGGATCATGCAGGCGCCCTCAGAGATGCGACGGAGCGCTTCGCCAAGATTGGTGGCGCCGCACACGAACGGCACGGTGAACTTGAACTTGTCGATGTGATGGGCCTCATCGGCGGGAGTGAGCACTTCGCTTTCGTCGATGAAGTCGACGCCCAACGCCTCGAGGATCTGCGCCTCGACGAAATGGCCAATACGGACCTTGGCCATGACCGGGATGGAGACGGAGGCCTTGATCGCGTCGATCATGTCGGGGTCGCTCATCCGGGCGACGCCACCATCGCGGCGGATGTCGGCAGGCACACGCTCGAGCGCCATGACGGCACAGGCCCCGGCATCCTCGGCGATCTTGGCCTGCTCGGAGTTGACCACATCCATGATCACCCCGCCCTTCAACATCTCGGCCAGCCCGCGCTTGACGGGATAGGTGCCAGTTGCGCGCGCGCTGGAGGATTCGACTGAGCTCATTTCGCCATCGTAGCGAATAGGGCCCCATTCCCGGCGTGTGAAATTTGCCCACACGACGCGGCGCTGAGATGGATCAGGGGAAGGCGACCGAACTGGGGTCGACTCCGGCGGGCACCGGCGCCGCAGACCCGGCCCGGGCCAGCTCCACAAAGGTTCGCCCGGGTGTCAGGGCAATCACCGCTCCGCCGACGTCGGTCAGCGTGAACGGCTGCAAGCGATTGGTGCGGGTCCATGTGCCCTTCACCAATTTGCCGGCGCTGAACACCAGTGCGTCGCCCGATCCGAGCGTCTGGGCCTCGGGGCTGTGTGCGTCTGCGGGGCTCGGTGCGTATGCCACAAAGAGCACCACGACGTTGTCGGTGGACACCTGCGCCTTGCCGATGGCATCGAGATGGGCCTTGCCGTCGCTGAAACGCAGGAACGCCCTGATGGAAGGATCCCAGCGCCAGCTCACCTTCACACCGTCCATCGAAATGTTGACGGCGGCGATGTCGTCGCCAACGGCCTCGGCAGCGGTCGCACGGTAGCTGAACTGTGGGAGTGGAGCCTGGGCGTCGGCCGGTGCGAGCGCGAACAGCGCATCCGTGGACGAATACAGGTTGTGCGGGGCGGGGCGATCGCCCATCCGGACGAAACCGTGCTGCTGCTGCAGGGCGCTCAACTGGCGTAGATCGCTGCCCCGGATCGCATCGGTCACCCGTTGGTTGCCGCCGCTCCATGCAAACAGCGGCCGGTTGAACGAACCCAGCAACGCGATGTCCTGGGTGCGGCCAGACCGGATCGGACCGACCGGATTCGAGTTGCCGCTCTGGAACACCGCTGCGAAACGGGTGAGTTGCTCGACATTCTCCTCGAACACGATGTCGGCTTCGTTCAACCCGCTCTGTGGCCTGGCCAGCGGGTGGTTGTCGATCTTGACCACAAGCGCAGGACGCAGCGCCGTGGTGGCATCGAGCATCGGCAGGCCGGTGAGCGGCGAGGTGGGTCCCGCTGCAACGGTAGAGGCGGGCTCGGTACTGGTTGAGCCAGCGCTGGTTGAGGTAGCACTGGTTGCGACCGGCTCGGTGTTCGGCGAGGTGGATGGGATGGAGGTGGCCGGCGCCTTCGTGCCCGAACCACATGCGGCCAGCACCAGCGCCAAGCTGATCCAGGCCATCGCAGTCGCACGACGGTGGCTCCTGCCGGGCATCACTACAGCTCCCTCAGCAATTCAATCCGCTCCTCGAGCGGTGGGTGCGTGTCGAACATGCGGTGCAGCCGACTCAATTTACCTTGGTCTTTCACACCCGACATCGGCTGCTCGATCCACATGTGCGCGGTCGCCGTGGTGGCCGAATGGGTCACGGTGGAATCGTCGCGCAGCTTCTCCAGGGCAGAGATGAGCCCGGGTGGATAGCGGGTCATCTGACATGCCGACACATCGGCCAGGG
This sequence comes from Actinomycetota bacterium, assembly GCA_009726095.1. Taxonomy (GTDB): domain Bacteria; phylum Actinomycetota; class Acidimicrobiia; order Acidimicrobiales; family Ilumatobacteraceae; genus WLMZ01. The sequence goes on along the minus strand of WLMZ01000010.1, from coordinate 19,388 downwards.
TCTCTCGCCGGCGACTGACCGCAGCCTGCATGGCCCGCGCGATCAGCGGCGAGAAGATCAAAAAGACGAAACCGACGATGGCCAGCGGATTACCGCCGTCGTCTCGATCGCCCGAACGACGTACACGACCGCCGTTCCACCACATCATTCGGATCGCCATGTCGGACAGCAGGGCAATGGATCCGACCAGGGTGACGGCGAGGGTGGACACGAGAATGTCGTAATTCCGAACGTGCGACAGCTCGTGCGCGAGCACCCCCTCGAGCTCGACCCGGTTCATCTTCTCGAGCAGACCGGTGGTGACTGCGATGGCCGCATGTTTTGGATTCCGACCAGTGGCGAAGGCGTTTGGCGCCGGATCATTGATGATGTACACGCCCGGCTTGGGCAAGCCACTGGCAATGCAGAGCCCTTCGACAAGGTTGTGCAGTCGTCGATACTGCTCGGGATCGGCGGGTACCGCTCGGCTGATCTTGAGCGCGATGGCGTCAGCCTTCCAGTACGACGTTGCCGCCATGACGCCGGAAAACACCAGCGCAGCGATGGTGCCCTGCACGCCGTAGCCGATAAGGACTCCGACGGCGGCGCCGACGGCAACGAGGAGCACGACGAAGCAAGCAATCATCGCAACGCTCTTGCGTTTGTTGGAACGGATGAGATCGAACATTGCCTTGCAGGCTAAAGGCCCGATGCTCCGAACGGTTGGAAGCTCAGAACTGCACCTTGGGAACCTGGCGCGCGGCCTCGTCGGCCTGGAAGAACTCACGCTTTTCGAAGTTGAGCATCTGGGCGAACATCACCGCGGGGAAGGACTGCAGCTTGTTGTTGTAGCCCAGCACTGCATCGTTGTAGAACTGGCGGGCGTAGGCCACCCGGCCCTCGGTAGCCGTGAGCTCTTCTTGCAGCGCCAGGAAGTTCTGGTTTGCCTTCAGGTCAGGGTAGGCCTCGCTGAGCGCGAAGACCTGGCGCAACGCCCCGGTCAGGGCGGTGTCGGCCGCAGCCTGTGCCCCCGGCGTCGGCGCCGCCGACATGGCGGCGTTGCGGGCCTTGATGACCGCATCGAGCGTGTCCTTTTCGTGTGCCGCATAGGCCTTCACGGTCTCGACCAGATTGGGGATGAGATCGATACGGCGCTTCAACTGCACGTCGATCTGGGACCAGGCGTTGTCGACCTGGTTGCGTCGGCGGACGAGGCCGTTGTACATCACGATCGCGAACAGAGCGAGCACGACGAGTATGCCGAGCACGATGAGCAGCGTAACCATGGCTCTCCTTCGGGGTGAGACTTGCGGGGGGACTGGGGCTCGGAGTCCGTGTGGCCGACATGCGGCTCAGTCGAGGTGTACGAGCGCCTAACGCATCATACGTTGAACGGCTCGCCGAAGGCGTGGCACCCGGCTGGTGATGACGCCCTGCGCTGCCCGATGCTCGCGCACGACACGCTCGTAGATCGCGGCGTAGGCGGCGGCCAGGCTGGCCATGCTGAAGTCCTCAGCTCGACGGGTACCGGCGTGGCGCAAGGATGCCGCCAATTGTGCATCGTCGAGCACCCGGCGCAGCGCCGCAGCGAGGGCGGCCACGTCGCCGGGCTCACACAGCAACGCGTCAACGCCGTCGGTGGCCACATTGCGGTACCCATCGAGTGCGCTTGCCACCACCGGGGTCCCGGCAGCCATGGCCTCGATGAGCACCACGCCGAACGACTCGCCGCGCAGCGACGGTGCACAGAACACCGACGCACCCTTGAGGTACTCCATCTTCTCCTCGTCGCTGATGCGCCCGAGCCATTCGATACGAGCGTCAGCGGCAAACTCCAGCTGCAGCCGCTTTGTGTCGGGCCCGCTTCCGGCCACCAGCACCCGCACCGTCGCAGGAAGCTCGGCGCACGCCGCCAGGAGCACATCGAGGCCCTTGCGTTCCTCGTGGCGACCACAGAAGAAGATCGTCTGACCATCGAGACGACGCGGAACAGCCCCGGTGAAACGATCGAGCTCGACCCCGTTGAAGAGCACCTCGTACTCGCCGCCCATGTAGCCCTGGATCAACGCAAGCGCGTCCTTCGAGACCACCACTCGGTGGGCGATGTTGTCGGCCAGCCGGCTGAGCGGAGCTGTCAGGAGCCGGTAGGACGCAGACTCGCCCGCAGCGTGAAAGGTGCCAACGATCGGTGCGGGGTGCAAGAACAGCGCCGTCTCCGACGCCCCCGGGGCCAGTGGCTCGTGCACGTGCAGTACGTCGAATTGCTCGTCGTTCAGTAGTTGGATGATGCGAAACTGCGCGCTCGGGTCGGGGGCGATGGGCACCACCGAGCCATTTGACGCCGTGGGCAGGCTGTTGCCGAGCGGGCTGACAAAGCTCGCGGGAGGCGGCCCGTCGCAGGGCCCGAGGACCCGGGTCTCGTGGCCCATCTTGCGCAGCTCGCGGGCCAGACCCATGACCTGGGCCTGCACCCCGCCGGGGATGCTGAGGCTGTAGGGGCAGACAATGCCGATGCGAAGCGGGTGCGCAGGGCGTCTTGCTGGCACATCAGACTCCTGTCGCACCGGCGAAACCCTATCGCAGGATGCGCACGGCCGATTCTGCTGCACCTGTCGCTGCCCGGGTGCGGCTACCGTCGAGCAGATGAGCCCGCTTCCTGCACTCTCCATCATTGGGGCAGCCACCAAGCGCCTCGCCATCCTCGAACTGGCCGCCGAGGCAGAGACCCGCGGGTTCGCTGGCTTGGCCTGTCCCGGCGTCGGCGGCAACCTGGCACTGTGTGCGTCGCTGGCGCACGTGACCACGACCATTCCGTTCTGGTCGTCGATCCAGCCCATCTATCTTGCGCATCCGATGGAAACAGCCGCTACCGCCGCGCACATCGCCGAGGTCAGCGGTGGCCGATTCCGCCTGGGTCTGGGCGTGAGCCATGTGCCGATGCTCGATCGCATCGGTCTGCCCACCGGGAAACCGTTGTCGGACATGCGCGAGTACGTCGCAGCGCTGCGTGCAGCAGAGCGAGGGGCCGGAGCACTCCCTGCAATCCTGCTCGCTGCGCTACGCGACCGCATGCTCGACCTTGCCACGGAGATCGCCGATGGCGCATTGTGGGCCAACGCGTCGTTGTCGCACACGCCAACACAGCTGGCCCGGCTGCCAACCGACCGGCTGGCCACGTTCCAGCTCGCCAACATGGTGCCGACGGTGATCGACAGCGACATCGATGCGGCCCGCGCCATTCACCGGCGCACCCTGGGTGGTTACATCGTGCTCCCCAACTATCGCAACTATTGGCGCGTCGCCGGCTACAGCGACGAGATGGACGCGATCGAAGCGGCGCTGGAGCTGGGTGACCGCGACGCAGCAACAGCGGCAATGAGCAACCGGTGGCTCGATGATTGCACCATCAGCGGCGGCGCCACGCGGGTGCGAGATCGGCTCGACGCATGGGCTGCCACCGGCGTCACCCCCATTGCCGTGATGAGCAGCACCAGCGGCGGCCAGGCCAAGGCCATCCGCGAGTTGTTCGACCTGTACAGCTGAGCACGCCGTGCCGGTGCCCGACTGACGGCCCTCAGCAGATGTCAGCGGCGGCGATCAGCTCGGCACCCTTGTTCCGCACGAAGTTCACCTGGTTGGACACGGCGTGCATCACCAGCAGACCCTCGGCTGCAGGCACCAACAGCGAGCTGAGCGCGGCCAGATCTTGGTCCGCAGGGTTCAGCCATTCGTGCCAGGCATCTTCGCCGAGCAGGGCGGGCATGCGATCGTGCACGGGCGCCATGGTGGCGTTGGCCGCCGTGGTGATGACGGTGCAGCTGTGCAGCCAGGGGGCGTCGGCAGGACCCGCCTTGTCCCGCCAAGCGGTCCACAGTCCGGCAACAGCCAACGGCCTGCCATCGGCACGGTGGATGTACATCGGCTGCTTGGCCGGCTTACCCGTGGGGCCGAGCGGCGCGCCGGGCGCAGGTGCCTGCCATTCGTAGAAGCCATCCATCGGGATGATGCACCGCCGATTCTTCAGCAGGCCCTTGAACGAGGGCTTCTCGGCCAGGGTTTCGGCGCGCGCGTTGATCATCTTCGAACCGATCTTGTCGTCCTTTGCCCAGACCGGCACGAGACCCCAATGGAAGGCGCGCAGGATGCGACCGTCGTCGGGCGGGGCAACCACGGCATAGACGTCGTTCGTGGGGGCCACGTTGTAGCTCGGCGCCAACGCATCGCCCTCGAACGATGCCCCAAAGAACGAAGCGATCTGGGCGGGTGGACTGGAGGAAACAAAGCGGCCGCACACGCTTCGTACGGTATCCCACCAGAACACTCCGCTAGTTTCTGACAGTCCGTCAGATTGCAGTACGAGCCACACACGACACAGGGGGTGCGTCATGACCGAACTCGGTTTCAGACCGTTCGACGCCGACAACCATTACTACGAAGCCACCGACGCATTCACGCGCCACATCGAGCCCTCGATGGCCAAGCGCTGCATGCAGTGGGTCGAACTCGATGGGCGTCAGCGCCTGCTCGTGGGTGGCAAGGTCAACCGGTTCATTCCCAATCCCACGTTCAATCCCGTGTCAAAGCCGGGGGCGCTCGACCTCTACTTCCGAGGCAAGGTAGCCGGGTCGGACCTCAAGACCATGTTCGGCGAACTCGATCCCATCCAGCCCGAATACAGAGACCGTGACGCTCGATTGCTGCTGATGCAACAACAGGGCCTCGACGCAGCGTTCTTCTTCCCCACTCTTGGCGTGGGCATGGAGGAGTCGCTCAAGCACGACATCCCAGCGCTCAACGCTGCGTTCCGGGCGTTCAATCGTTGGCTCCACGACGACTGGGGCTTTGCCTACAAGAACTCCATCTACGGCGCTCCCTACATCACGCTGGCCGATCCACAGTGGGCGCTCGACGAACTGAACTGGTCGATCAGCCACGATGTGCGCGTCGTGGTCATGCGTACGGCGCCGGCATTGGCGCCGGGGGGCCTCACCCGCTCCCCCGGCGACGCCGTGTACGACCCGTTCTGGGCGCGTGCCGCCGAGGCAGGCGTGGTCGTTGCGTTTCACTCCGGCGATGCCGGCTACGGCAAGTACATCGACGACTGGGAACCCGGTGGCGATTTCGAGGCATTCAAGTTCTCGGCGTTGCGCACCATCACCGGCGACCGTGCTCCGTTCGACCTGTTTGCAGTCCTCGTGTGCCACGGCGTGTTTACCCGCCATCCCGAACTGCGCTGTGCCAGCATCGAGGCGGGCAGCGAGTGGGTGCAGCCGCTGCTCAAGAAGTTCAAGAAGGCGTACTCACAGAACCCGTTCGCGTTCGGCGGTGACCCAGTGGAGCAGTTCCGCGATCACGTGTGGGTTGCACCGTTCTACGAGGATGACATCCGGTCCCTGGCCTCTGCCATCGGCTCTGACCGCGTGCTGTTCGGCAGCGACTACCCGCACGCCGAAGGCCTCGCCGTACCATCGGCGTTCATCAACGACCTGCACGGGTTCAACGACAGCGAGGTCCGCCAGATCATGCGCGACAACGCCTACGAACTGATTGGAGCCTGATCATGACCATGCCAGCAGTTGGCCCCGGAGGCCTTGGCATCATCGAGACGATGATGGGCTTCCCCGACCCGGACCCCCGTCGCCTCTACGAGTTTTTCCGCCCGAACATCAAAGACGTCGCCAGCAAAGAGACGATGTTCCCCGTGGAATACCTCTTCAAGGGCAACGTGCCCGGAGCGATGCCCGAGACGCTCGACCCCATCGAGGTCGCCATCAACACGATGAACCACTTCGGTATCGAGCGCTCGCTGATCGGCATCGAGGGCGAGGTCGGCCAGAACGCGATGCGTCAGCACCCCGACCGGTTCATCCCGTCCATCTCCGCCGACGGAAACAACGGCGTCGATGAGGTGCGCAAGATCCGTCGAGCCCACGAGGAGTTCGGCCTGCGCGCCGTCGGCACCTTCCCGGCGGGTTGTCATCCCCAGATCCCCATCGACCACGCCCGCTGGTATCCCATCTACTCGGTCTGTGCCGAGCTGGGCATTCCGGTGTTCATCTGCGCCGGCATTCCCGGGCCGCGCCTACCGAGCATGTGCCAGAAGGTCGAGCTGCTCGACATCGTCTGCTACGACTTCCCCGAGCTCACCATCGTCACCCGTCATGGCTGCGAGCCCTGGACCGAGTTGGCTGTCAAGCTGATGCTGAAATGGCCGGGCCTGCACTACAGCACCAGCGCCTTCGCTCCGCAGCACTACAACCAGCGCATCATCGACTACGCCAACTCGCGCGGCGCCGACAAGATCATCTACGCCGGATACTGGCCGATGGGGCTGACCTACGAGCGGATCATGGGCGACATGCCCAACGTGCCGTTCAAGGACCACGTGTGGCCGAAGTTCCTGCGCGAGAACGCGTTGCGGGTCCTCGGCCTGAGCTAGGGCCTGGTGAGTGCGCAAGGCACGGTTCGCGTGCGTTGGGCACTCATGGGCTTTGCGCCCGGGTGGGTTACTGCACGGCCCAACTGTTCACGGCGTAGGCGCCGTTCTGGTTCACCTGCACAATGGCTGTCGAGGTAATGACCGGGGCACCGATGCTCGTGTCGGTGATGGTGACGATCTTGAAGATCTTCTGGATGATCGGGTTCAACAGGCCGAGCACGAAGCTCGCCGGCCGTTGATCGGTGACCGTGTACGACGCTGCCAGAACGCCTCCCGCAAGCTGAATGGTCTTGTTCGCCGCTGCAGCGACAGAGGCCACGTTCACGTTCACGAGGCCCTGCGGCACCGACACGTACCCGGGGATGATCACGTTGACCGTGGCTGCCGTGGACAGGTTGATGTCAATGATCGGCAACGGATTGGTGGGCACCACCGCCGGCGCGATCGGAGCGGTAGGCACGAGCGTGGAGGGTACGTAGGACTGCGAGACCGCCGTGGTGATGGTGGCGCCACCCACCCTTGACTGCGGCACGCTGAGGAAGCCGGCAAGGGTCAGGTCGGATTGGTCGCCGCCGGAGATCACACCGTTGACCGACTCGATGGAGACCCCCGCCGATGACAGGGTGCTGGCGTCGGTGGCGGCGACGTAGCGCTGGTTGAACACGATGCTCGTGTTGCCGGCGGTGACGTTGTCGATCACCAACCGCCCTGTCGAACCGAAGACGAACGTGGCGCCAAGGCCTGAGATGTTGTGGGTGGAGGGGGCATTGGTGGCGTAGAACGCTGCCTCCTGGTCGTTCGAGCAGCCCTGCGTGCCGCCATCGCCAACGACCACGTTGGCGTTGCCGCTGATGCGCACGGTGTTCTCGAAGTAATAGATGCCCGAGGTGAAGAACACCGGGGTCGAACCGGTGATGGTCAGCGGATCCTTGTAGGTGCCGGGAAAGTAGACCGAGCAGGTGGCGAAGCCGGTGGGCATCGCGTAACCGCTGTTCGAACGCTGATTCAGCCCGTGGGCGGGTAGGTCCGGCGCCCACACCGTGTTCAGCTTTGGGGTCACGAACGCGCTGGCCTGCCACGCCGATGCCGGAGCCGCTCCGGACCCGGGGAAGGCGGTGCCCGCTGAGTCCGTGGGTACCGCGGCGCCCACCTGCGTGGTGGCGACCGCATAGCGCAGGTTCAACGGGTCAGAGGCGGTGACGTCGTTCATCTTGTAGCACTTGCTCGCGACCTTGGTGGTGAGCAGTGGTTCGGCCAGCGCCACAGACACGGTGAGACCGGCAGCGTCACAGGACTTGTAGAGCGAGATCGGGTCAGCAAGGGCAGTGCGCAGGCCACCCTTGACCGCTTCGATTCGCATCGACTTCGACTGCTGGACGCGGGCTGATCGGGTCACGGCGGTGGCGTAGCGCAGCACGGGGATCACGACCAGCGAACAGATGATGATCATCACGAGCATCATGATCATCGCCGAGCCCTCATCGGTGGTGACTACAGGATCAGCGGTCCGGCCCGACCGCTGCCTGTTGGAGCTTCGCATCATGGGTTCACCCGGGTCACCGTCTGGATGCATGACACGGCTTCGTTCGCCGCCACCTGCACACGGATGCCCTTCCAGTTCGTGCCTGCAATGTCGACCGTTGAGATGCTCCGGCTGTTCGGACCGGCCTTGCACGACCAGGTCGACGGCGCGTAGGCCGAGAGGTCCGACAGGTTCTGCGGCTGGATGTCCACGGTGACGTACTGGCCGTTGTTGATCGAGAAGTCGAAGGTGCCACTGGTGAACTGCTTCGAGGTCGTGACCACGTTCTGGCCGGTGTTCACCGCCACGCCTGCAGCATTCTTGGTGACGGTGTTCTGGTACGTGAATGGGTCTGCGGCGGCCGAAGTGCCCACCTTGGTCTGCAGCGTCACCGTGCCTCCGCATTGGGCGAGGGCTACCGCCTGCAGCGCCGAGGCGAATGCCGTGTAGTCGGGCATGATGTACATGTTGGCCTCGTCGACGTTGGTGTACACCCCGCCCGACAACAGCGCCGGCACGCCGAAGTCGTTGCCAGCGACCAGGCGGGTCAGGATGGTCGCGTTGCTCGTGGTCGTGGTGCTCGTGGTGTAGTTCGTGAACGGTTCGGAGTACTCCTCACGGATACGCCACCCATCGGTTGAATCGGCAGTGGTGTTGCCGGCGTTGTACAACGTCTGCGTCGAGTTCTCCCACGAGTCGTACGGCGCAGAATATGTGCGGTCGCGCCAGCCGTCGGCTTCGTCGGACGTGGTGTTGTTGATGTTGTACAACGACTGTGTCGTGGTCTCCCAGTAGTCGTTGCTGGCCGTCGGAACGCCGTAGGTGATCCGACGTGCCGTGGTGGCCGCACTGGTGTACAGGGCTAGGGTCGTGTCGTTTTCCCAGTAGTCGTACGTGCCCGTGACCGCCCCCACCAGAATCTGGCGGGCGGTGGTCGCCGTGGCGTTGTAGGTCGCCAGGGTGACGTTCTCCCAATAGTCGTACGTGCCCGTGACCGCCCCGAACAGAATCTGGCGGGCGGTGGTCGCCGTGGCGTTGTAGGTCGCCAGGGTGACGTTCTCCCAATAGTCGTTGGTACCGGTGATCGCCCCCACCAGGGTCTGGCGGGCGGTGGTCGCCGTGGCGTTGTAGGTCGCCAGGTCCACGTTTTCCCAAAAGTCGTTGGTACCGGTGACCGCCCCCACCAGGATCTGGCGGGCAGTGGTCGCCGTGGCGTTGTAGGTCGCCAGGGTGACGTTCTCCCAGTAGTCGTTCGTCCCCGTGGTTGCCTCGTAGGTGATGCGCTTGGTGGCATTGCCCGGCGCGCTCGTGGCGGGAGCACCCAGCGATGCCAGGTTGTAGGTCGCCTGGGGCACGTTCTCCCAGTAGTCCAAGTTGCTCCGGCTGTCGGCGTACGGCGGCTCGTAGAGAATCCGCTTCTTCGCCGTTGCGGCGCTCTGATACGTGGCGTAGGTGCCCGAGGTCCAGGTCGTACCGATCTTGGTCTGGTAGTGGACGCTCAGCTGGTAGTGGAAGCTGCGCTGATAATGGAAGCTGCGCTGATAATGGAAGCTGCGCTGATAATGGAAGCTCCGTTGATAATGGAAGCTGCGCTGATAGTGAAAGCTCCGCTCGTATCCGAGGTGGTAGCCCCGCTCGTACACGTAGCGCAGCCCGGTGACGCTGTTGATCCAGGTCGATGTGCTGCCGATCTCCGTGCCCACACCAACCCCGATGAACTTCACGGTCGAGCGGAAGGTGCGGGCGATTTCGTTCGCACGGAAGAACGCCTCCTGGTTGTAGGTGCTGCCGTTGGCCGCCGGGTAACCCACCAGGGCCGCCGGGGGGTTCGTGGGTCCGGTGGCCGAGCTGTAGTTGAGCCGGCTGAGGTTGGGGATGCCGTCGGTGAAGAACACCACGAGATCGGGAATGATGGTCTGCACGGTGCCGTCGCTGTTGTAAAAGAGCCGGTACCAGGCATCTTCCCAGTTGGTGCTGCCGCTCGAGCGCAGGGCCGACAGGGCACTCCGCAGCGTCGTGACGTCGGTGCTGTTGAGCATGTCGAAATAGCGGGTCCAGCCAGTGGTACCGAGCACGCTCGATCGGGTATCGAACAGCACCAACTCCAACTTCACCGGTGTGCCCTCGAACTTGTCAATGAAGTTACTCACCGCCGTCTTGATCGATGCCATTGCCGTCGAGCCGATCGAACCGGACTCGTCGATGATGAGTGCGATGTTGCCGCCGCACCGCGAGCGGGCCTGGCTGAAGCTCGGTGTTCCGTTGAGGCTGGACGCATCGATGGTGGTCCGGTTGGTGCCGCCCGCACTCAGACTGATCTGGTTCTGCCCACCGCCGGCCCCGGCGGCATCGCCGCCACCGTTCACGGTGACCACCACGCGTTGGGCATTCTTGGTCAGGGCATTGGGGTCAATCGGCACGGTGGAACCGGTCCCGCCGATGTCGGCGGGGTCGAGCGGCTGGCTGACCTGGATGACCCAATACGGCACCGTCGTGCCGGGAACCCACGCCACGCCATCGGGCGGAGCGGGAAGGTTATGCAAGATGACGCTGCTCGAGCACGTCGGGGCTGCGGCCCCCACCGTTGTGCAGCCGATACGGATCATCTGCCACTCAGTGCCCACCTGCAAGTAGCGGTACGACACGGCCGTGTGGGTGTTGACCGACGAAGTGGACCCGGCCACCTGACTGTCCCACTCGAGCATCAGCGCGTTCGATCCCCCGACGTTGAGCCCGACCGGGCAACTCGTACCGCACGGCGACGCGTTGGCCAGCACGCTCACGGTTTGCGCCGACGCCAGATCTGCAGGCATCCAAACGCCAACGTTCTGCTCTGATCTGGCGTTGTTCAGACGGCCCGTTGAGTTGTCGTTCTGGCGTGCGATCACGATGATGGCCGCCGAGATGGAATACATCAACATGCCGAACACGACGACACCGATCAGCAGTTCCGGCAGGGTCAGGCCCTCGTCGCGATGCTTGTGCTTCAGTTCAGATATCACTCTTCACCACCTGGATTGAGCTTTGGACCGAACCTGTCGGGCTGGTCACGGTGATCGTGATGACCTGAACGAGGAGATCTTCTGGGATCGCTCCCGAGCAGGCCCCGCTCACCCATGAGCCAGCCGACGTGGGCGACGCAGCGGGAACGAACCGCGATTGCACAATGCTGGCCCGATCGGCGGCCCACCCCTCGGACTGGGCGGCTGCCTGTGCGTACACGGTGTAGTCGCACTTCTTCGGGGCACGGTTCACACGATCAGCAGCGTTCTGAAGGACCGTTTGCACCTGTGCGAGCACTCGCGTGTTCGACGATGCCCGGATGGTGGAAACGACGCCGACCATGAGCGGCGCGATCAGGATCGCCATGAGCGCAATCGTCATGATCAGCTCGACGAGAGAGAATCCGCCGTCGGCGGCACTCGTATCGATCGCGCAGTCGATTTCCTCGTGTGTCGCGATGTCCATAACCGATCCGTTGTGGTCTCGATCCATGGATGCTCCATGGCTTACCAAGAGGCATCGGCGGCGAAGGGCCCAAGGTTGAGGCGAAAGAACACATTTCTTGTGTTGCGCTGCGCATGTGACACCTGTTCGTGGGTGGTCCGGCAACCGACGGCGCCCGTTCGAGTGCCCGTTCGAGTGCCCGTTCGAGCGGCGTCAGGACGTGATTCGCCATGAGTTGATCGAGATGGTGCCCGTCGATGACCGGATCAGCGCCACGACCTGGGTCGTGGTGAGCTGGTCGGCCACCGAGGTCAGATTGACCTTGCGCTGCGAGGGTCCGGTGAGGACACTCATGTTGAAGTTGCCGATGCTGGCCGCCGTCTGCATGTTCAGCAGGCCCACGACGAGCCCACCCATGAACTCTCCGTTGGCCGCCTGGGCAATGTTGCCGAGGTTGACCGCATTGGCGGGCGCCCACACCCCGCCGTGCACGACGATGCCGTCGTTCGATCCCTCCTGCAGGTCGATCAGCGGCGTGCCCACGGAACCGAGCGTGTTGGGTGCGTAGCCGCCGGATGTCGACTGCAGGGCGACGATCGAGGGGTTGATCGCTGGCAGGGCAACAAGCCGCGGTGGCGCAAACAGCTCGAGCTGACCATTGGGATCGATGGCGATGCCGCTGCTCCCACCGAAGATCCACGACACACCGGTGTTCGGCGCAGCACCGTTGGTCGCCGCAGCGATCGCCGATGCACACCACGGCGAGGTGAAGGTGGTGGGTGTGCGAGCCACCGGAGATGAACCGAGTCCGCTCTGCCCGGTGACGCCACCGATCACCAGCGCGTTCTTGATGCTGATGCGGCCGTCGAAATGGAAGTAGTACGTGCCCGGAGCGAAGAAGTTCTGGGTACCCGATCCGATGATCGGCGGGCTGGTGTACACGCCCGGCTGGAAGACCGTGCAACCATTGCTGTCGGTGACGCCCGATGCGCCTCTGGCGATGACGGGTGGTGCGGGCAGCAGCGGGACGGGGAACATCGTCTGCCACGTCGACGTCGTGCAGTTGAACCCCCGCTCGTCTGCGGGGCTGAAGGTCAGGTTGGACCAGCTCGGATCGACGCAGGCGCCGTTGCCTGCCGCCGGGTACCAGAGATCGCCGTTGGTGATGTTGACCGGCTTGTCGAGGGCTGCAGGTGGCGAAGCGATGTACACATTGCCGCCGATCTGACGCGACTGCGAGGAGTTGTTGGTGCCCTGGGCAATCCATGATGCCGAACCCGAAGGTACGCCGACCCCGGTGACCACGACAGCAAATTGGTTTGCCTCACTGGACAGGATCGCTGTTCTGGTGCAGGTGACCTTGACCGACTTCGAGTTAATGGTTGCCACATACAGGGTGGTGGGGGTGGCCGTGCACGTGGCTGACTTCGTCCGTAGCTTCTCCAACGCAATGTGCATTCCGGCATCGGATGCTGCAAGGCGCTCGACGCGCCGCTCGACGGTGCGTCCGTATCGCAGCGACGCAGCCGAATAGGTGGCCACGCCAACGACGACGGCACCGAGCACGACGGTCATCACCATGGCCAACGGCAAGATGAAGCCAACGTCCCGGCGGGCCTTCATGATGTCACCGTGCAGCTGGTGCTGAGGGCGGCGGTCGAAGCGGTCACGAGCACCGACGGCTTGTGGCCGTTTCCTGTGGGGCCGGTGGCGGTGAAACTGGCGGTGCTCCCCGAGGCGTTCGTGACCGACCCGTAGGCGATGTTGGCGGTGATCGTTGGCCATCCGGACAGGGCACGAACGCTCGCGTTCGAACCAATCGCGGGAGAGAAGGTGAGCGTGACAGCGGCGCCGCTGACCACGTTCCCGAACTGGTCGCTAACGGTCACGCCGGAGTTCCAGTTGTTGGTGATCGGCTGCGGACAGGCGACGGCAAAGGCCAGTGCGGCTGCGGGAGCGGCCGTCACGGTCATGGCCAGGCTCTCACCCGTTCGTACCGGCGCCGCGATGTCGGTCACCGTGATCTTGGTGGGTATCGCGTTCACAAGGTTCACCGAGATCGTGGCCGTGCCGGCAACGAAGGTGGCGCTCGACGGAAAGGTCGCTGGCGAGCGGCCGTTCGGTGAATTCGATGGTCCGCTCACCACGATCGGCTGCGCGCCAGTCAGGGTTGGATCGTTGACACCGTTGATCGTCGCCTGCAGCGTCAAGAGGGCATATCCCCCGGCGGTCACCGTCGCCTGATTCGGCGTCACGGTGAACGCCCTGACCGAGGTGGTCACGTTCAGGAGCGCTGCGCCGCTGCTGTTGCCGTCGCCCACAGCCTCGATGACGTGGGCCCCCGCAGTGGTGAACGGCGGAATCGTGAGGGTGGCATGGTTGTAGCCGTCCATGTCGGCTGTCGAGGTTGCCAGCACGGCGCCCGTTGCCGAGTCCAGGTGATACGAGATGGCCTCGCCGGCATGGAACCCGTAGACCACGGCCGATGTGACCATGCTCTCCGGGACCGTGGTCGGCAGCAACGCCAGCGTGGTCAACACGGTGAACGGACCGCTCACCGCCCGCCGACCCGAGGTGCCGATTGCCGAGATCACATGCAGGCCGCCGGAGGTGGTGACCGGCACGAGCAGGGCGGAGGCGGGCGTGTTGTGCTTCACCGTGACGGTGCCGATGACGGTGTTCGAGTCGAGCAGGAATGTCACCAGATCGTTGACGTCGAATCCGTGTACGTCGGCATCGATGGTTGCCCCGGGGGTCACCTGCGCCACGCCGCCCTGGGCCAGCTCGATGGTGCCATTGTTCACCCAGATCGATCCGGCGACGAAGCTCCCTGCGTTCCCGATGGCAAACACCTGATGCGGCCCGTTGACGGCGCTGAGTGGAATGGACAGTCGCACGCCTGTCGTCGAACCACTCGAATCGGCGACCCCACTGCCGATGCTGCCCGCAGCCACCGAGGTCGAGTGCGTGTAATCGAGATACACGGTGATCGCCTCGGAGGCTGCGAACCGCGAGAACTCGGCCGTCATTGCGTTGCCTGCATCGACGCTGTCCGTGCTGAGCGTCATGATTGATGGTGGCGGTGCCGCCGGCGCATCCGGCAGGGTGGCAATACTGGGATTTCTGCTCACGGCATCGATCTGCACGACCTTCTGAGCGCTCGTACCGGCGTGTTGGGTGACCGACATCGTCACCGTGGATCCCACGGCGGTGAGCGTGAAGGGCAACGAACCATCGGCGAACAGCGGCACGCTGCGGGAGGCCGTGTTGGTGCTTGCTGTACCGAAGTTCTTGCACGACACCCGTAGCAGCGATGCCACGGTGCCGGTGGTCAGGCTGCGGTAGCTCACCCGATAGGTGTCGGTCGCACCCGTGCCGGTCTGTTCGCTCCATGTGAGCCGCAGCAGGCCAACGCCCACGTCGGCTGTCGCGCAGCCAGCCGTCAGATCTCCCAACTCGACACCTGTACCGATGGCGGTTGCTGCCGGCGTTGAGTTCACGTCCTGCGGGAACCATGTTGCCAACTGCAACAGGTCACCGCTGTCGTCGGTACGGGTGCTGACGGCCACATTGCTCCGCAGGACCACGACGATGCCGTTCACCAGTGACGTCGTGATGACTCCCGTGATCGCGATCATCACCACCAGTTCCACCAGGGTGAAACCCGCCCCGCGCCCACGGCGGCCGCTGCGCCTACGCATTGCTCTTCACCAGGGTGATCGACTTGCTGTAGCTGTTGCTCCCGCTGACAACGCGCACCGTGATCTGCTGCAGCGCAGCGCCCGGAACACACGTGGCCGTGAAACTGGCTCCATTCCAGAAGAGCACGGGCTGGACCACGGTGATGTTCGATTGTGGCCAACCCCGTTGGCTACGGGGGGCACCGCTGTCCTGAAGCGTCGCCTGGTAGACCGCTCCGACCTGCGCCTCGCTCCCAACCGTGCAGGCGGTGAATGGTGCTGCGTGGAGATAATCGATGCCGGACTGCAGCCACACCACAGCCGAGGACTGCGAGGTGTTCAGCGCCGATCCCCTGACAGAGGCGACCAGCGCGCCGAGGATTCCGGCCCCTGCAACACCGAGCAAGGTGAGCGCTACGAGCAACTCGACGAAGGTGACCCCCCGGTCAGCTCGCCGGCATTCCGGCCGGGCGACCGACCCGTTGCAACGACCAGCAGGGAGTGGTCCCCGTGACCGACTACCAACCGCGATGTCCATGGCGGAACCGTCTTCTCGACGAAGCTCGCAACAGATTCGACGGGCTTCACCTGTTCATCGGTCGGTTTCTGCCGAAGTTGAGCAGGAACTCGCACGGACGTTCGTCACCATCTGCCGCAGACGACACCGTCGGCCCCCAGGGCGGCGAGCCCGTCGCTGAGCTGCGTCGGCGTCGGTGTTCACTGACTTCACCGCGGTCCCTTCACCACGGTCCCTTCACCACGGTCTCGTCACCACGGTCCCTTCACCACGGTCCCTTCACCACGGTCTCGGCCGAACTTTCCCTGTGCGTGATCATTCGGTCTCGCACCGTGATGATCGACGCGCTAGGCTGGCCGAACGATCTCGCCCTCGGCGACGTCGGCGAAGGAGATACAGCCATGACGACGTCACCCCCACCAGCGTCACCGTCACCGTCACCGTCACCCGCGTCTCGGGTATCGAGGTCGCGGTTGCTCATTGGTGCAGTCGGCCTCGTCGTGCTTGCGTCGCTCGCAGCCGTCACGCTCACCTCGCCCTCCACAACGGTGACACGCCGGGGAGCCCGCCCCGCCGGACCGCCCGATACTGCTGCGGCCAACACCGCCGCCAACAGCGAGCCGAACTCCGTCGCCGCTCCCCGGGCAGAGGGCCACGATGTGTCCCCGCCGCTGCGCACGATCGCGCCGCACTCCACGCCCGAGGCCGATGCCGACGGCGGCGAGGTCGAGCGCGAAGGCGACACACGTCTCGATGTGCTGCCACACCCCGCAACGGGCGCTGTCGATCCTGTTGCCCAGCGCGCCCCGGTGGTCAAGGCCGGTGTGGTTGCCCCACGAGCGGCCACGGTTGGCGCCGGTTTCGATGGTCCGGGCAACGGCAACATGACCGTGCGCAGCGCTCCCCCCGACCCCAACTCGGCAGTCGGGCAGACCGCCATCTTCACCGTGGTCAACTCCAGCTTCATGATCCAGAGCAAGACCGGAGTGACCACGTATGGGCCCACTGCGAGCAACACGATTTTCAGCGGTTTCGGCGGATTGTGCGAGACCACCAACGACGGTGATGCGGTCGTTCGGTACGACCGGCTTGCGGGGGTCTGGGTGTTCACCCAGTTCGCCAACGCTGGCTCCTCGACGGGGCCGTATCTGGAGTGCGTCGCTGTGTCGACGTCCAACGATCCAACCGGCACATGGAACCGTTACTCGTACTCGTTCGCCAGCTTCCCCGATTACCCGAAGCTGTCGGTGTGGCCCGATGCGTACTACATCTCCTACAACCTGTTCTCCACGTCGGGAGCCTGGGCGGGCCCGAAGGTCTGTGCGCTCGACCGTGCCAAGATGCTGCTCGGTCAGGCCGCCACACAGCAGTGCTTCTCGGGCAGCCTCTCCTACGGCGGCCTCTTGCCCGCCGATCTCGATGGCTCGGTGCCGCCCCCAGCCGGCGAGCCCAACTACGTGGTCGCATTGGGCGCCACCAACACCACCTTGGCCGCGTGGAAGTTCCATGTCGATTGGGTCACGCCGGCCAACTCCACCTTCGTGCA
The DNA here is from genome assembly GCA_009726095.1 of Actinomycetota bacterium. Classification (GTDB taxonomy): domain Bacteria; phylum Actinomycetota; class Acidimicrobiia; order Acidimicrobiales; family Ilumatobacteraceae; genus WLMZ01. The sequence goes on along the minus strand of WLMZ01000010.1, from coordinate 2,258 downwards.
ACAGCCAAACTTGACGGTTGCGGCCTACAGCCCGGCGTGCAACGGCCGCACGTGCATCGCGCAGCCGGGGACCACCACGCTGCTCGACTCGCTGGCCGATCGCCTGATGTTCCGCCTTGCGTACCGCAACTTCGGTAGCTACGCATCGATGGTGGTCACCCACGCCGTCACCTCGGGTTCCATCGGCGTGCGCTGGTACGAACTGCGCAGCACCGCTGGCACCCTGAGCGTGTTCCAGCAGGGCACCTACGTACCCGACACTCGGTCACGCTGGATGAGCAGCGCCGCCATGGACATGTCCGGCAACATGGCGATCGGCTATTCGGTCACCGGCAGCACCACCAAGCCGTCGCTGGCAGCCACCGGCCGCTTGGCAGCCGATGCCCTCGGCACGCTCACACAGGGCGAGAGCATGCTGGTGACCGGCGGCGGGGTGCAGACCGGCACGCTGACGCGCTGGGGTGACTATGCCAGCATGAACATCGATCCGGCCGACGACTGCACGTTCTGGTTCACCGGCGAGTACCTGCCCGCGTCCGGTTCGTTCAACTGGCGCACCCGCGTGGCCTCGCTGAAGTTCGCTGGTTGCGGAGGTCCGATCGTTCCTGACTTCGTGGTCACTGCCACGCCAGCCTCAGCAACGGTGAGCCCTGGCGGCAATTCCACCGTCGCGGTCTCCACCACGACCACATCCGGCATCGCGCAGTCTGTGGCCCTCAGCGCCACGGGCCTGCCTACCGACGCCAGCGCATCGTTCAGCCCGGCCAGCCTCAATTCCGGCGCCGGGTCGGTGTTGACCATCACCACCTTGGGGACCACACCCACTGGCTCGTACCCCATCACCATCACGGCCACTGGCGCCAGCGCGACGCACACCACCACGATCACCCTTGTGGTTTCACTGCCCGATTTCGTCATGTCTGCCCAACCCAACCCCGTCAGCACCAGCTTGGGCACGTCGGCCGGCGTGGTGATCTCCACGACAGCGGTGGGTACCCCGCAGGCCATCGGTCTGTCGGCGTCGGCATTGCCCAGCGGTGCTACCGCCACCTTCAGCCCGACGTCGGTCACTGCGGGCGGCGCTTCGACGTTGACGATCGCCACCACGACACTGACGCCAAAGGGCACCTACAACATCACCGTCACCGGCACCGGCACTGCAGCGACCCACTCGATACCCGTCACGCTCACGATCACGGCGACCAACATTGTGGTCAATGGTGGCTTCGAGTCGGGCTCGCTCAGCGGGTGGATCGCGTCCGGCACGAACCAGGCCGTGACGTCACCGCACAGCGGACTCTGGGCCGGCCAGAGCGGTGCCGTGGTTGCAACGTCAGGCGACTCCAAGATCACCCAAACGTTCACCGTGCCGACCGGTGCCACCAAGCTGACGTTCTGGTATCGGGTCAGCTGCCCTGACCGGGTGAGCTACGACTGGGCAACGGCAACGCTGCTCGACGTCAAGGCCCGCACCACCAAGACCGTGCTCGCCAAGACCTGCAACAACACCGGCACCTGGGTGCAGGTGACCACAGCGGTCACAGCGGGCCGGTCGTACACCCTGACGCTGATCAGCCACGACGACAACATCGCCGCCGACCCCACCTTCACGCGCTTCGACGACATCGTCGTGTCGTAGCTCCCGTTCGGGCCCCCGGTGCCGCTGCAGCACCGACGCGACAACCCGAAGTCCGATCTGGCGAAGGCTGCATGCCAGATGGGTCCCTGCACGACCCAGCCGAAGCTGGCCGACCACGAGACGGCACTGTGGTTCAAGGGGTCGCGCTACATCCTTGACTGCGTTGACATCAAACAATTCGTTCGCGACTTCAAGGAGGCAGTCCCGTACGCGACGAACCTGACCTTCGGGCCGGAGACGATGCAGGAACTTGCGAACGAGCGAGCGGCGCGGTGTACGACCGCTTCAACGTCGAAGTAGCCGAGGAACGGTCCGCGCAGTCACCGCGTCCGCGTCGCGTGCGACCGCGACGCGTGCGACCGCGACGCGTGCGATCGCGACGCGTGCGACCGCGACGCGTGCGATCGCGACGCGTGCGATCGCGACGCATGAAGTCGGGCCTCCGACTGCCGCGCATCGACGACCTTGATGTATCCGGAGCGGGGCGAACCCGCCACCGAGGCGAAGGTCATCTGCGTCGTCTGCCCACTCGTCGCCGCCACCGACTCGCCGCCGCGTAGGACTGGGGCCAACGAGCGGCCTCTCGTCGCACTCATCGAACTGTCCGGCACTCTGTAAG
>WLMZ01000001.1 GCA_009726095.1 Actinomycetota bacterium | reverse complement strand
GGTTGCTCGGTTGGAGTGTTCGATGTGCCGGCGGGTGTGCAGATCCGAGCCAAGGCAAAGGTGTTTGCGACCGTTGTTGACATCTTCGCGGCCTACAACCCAAACCCCAGCGGCCCAGCAGGCTCAAAGACTCCGCAGCTGCGAGCGTGGCTCACCGTCGACAACCCCAACGCCAGTGCGAACGTCCGTGTCGACGGCTCGCTTCGCATCTTGGCCGCCGCCGGTGGCTGGAACCCATTTCCAAAACTCGAAATCAGCGGCGGAATCAAGATCGGTAGCGCTGCACGCATCGACGTCTTCGGTAGCTGCAACAGCATCACTGGCTGTACGGGAACTGGCACGGGCGCAGTGTCGATCGGCGGGTTCAACCTCACCATGGCGGCAACGGTCAAGAATTTGGGCACACCGCTCTTCACCGTCGAGGCGTCTGGAGCGCTGAGTGTTGCCGGCACGCAGGTTGCGCTCAGCGGTTCGTACCAGCCGGCCACCAACTCCTACTCTTTCGCTGGCTCCGGCACGTTCCCCAATGGGGGAGTTCTGAAGACTTTCGAAATTGCCTTCGGCCAGGGAATCGACACCAACTACATTCCGAAAGGGTCGTTCCGCGCCTCGGGTTCGTTCGGTGGCAGATTCAAGTCGGAAACGGGCGCCGGCGGCGCGTTCAACACCGCCTGGGTCGACCTGACGCCCAACATCTCAAATCTGAACCTCGTGATGAATCCGAGAATCGACCTGGGGCTGATCACGGTCCCGGCAAAACTCGGCTTCGTCGTCTGCCTCACCGGTCCCTGTGCGGGCACGGTGACTCCGAAGTTCAACTTCTCCTCGAGCTTCAAGGGCCTCCCGTTCAACATTCCGGATACCGACCTCGACGGCGGCTGGGGTTTCAACGCCTCCACTTCGGCGTACTTCAGCGGATCCGACTCGGTCGGTAATAAATGGGGCGGCCTCAAGGGCGACTTCTCGGGTGACGTCACACTCGCCATCTCGTCGGCAGAAGGTTTGACCGTGGACAGCGATGTGAGAGTGAAGGCATCTGTGGGTGCCGGCGGAAAGTGGAGCGGTTTGGGAACCTACGGCGCCGACGTCGACTTCTCCGGGGCTGCGTTCAAGTTCTGCAAGAACCTGAAGGGCAGGAAGATCTGCATTCCGTGACGTCGGGGACGTGCTGGCGGGCATCCCCTCTCGCCAGCAAGCCCGTCAAGGGTGATGGTGGCGCGGAAGCCCTGTGGTCTGCCTGAACAATTGTGCTGATCGGATTCAGCGACACGCAGCAATACCGGCAAAACCGCGCTCGTAATGCGTAGGTCAGGAGTTCGATGCTCCTCTTGGGCTCCATGTGATGTCGCCCGACATCGGGGACGGACCGAACCTGCGTGGCGTGCGTTCGTGTCGGGGCAGAGCCGGGTCAGAGGGTCTCTGACACCAGCGCAGCGGTGGGTGGCGTGGCCCGTCGTGCCGCCTGCTTGCGTCTGGCGCCGGCGACCTGATCGCGGAACGCTCCGGCGATGCCTTCGGGGTTCTGGATCGCCGTGAAGATCAGCAGCACGCCGCCGATCAGTGCCTCCCACTTGCCGAGCGAACCAAACATGCGATTCATCCCGTAGAACGCAATCCCTGATGCGGCAACCGCCCCGGCGGTGATGGCCCCGCTGACGCTGGTGATGCCGCCGAGGTAGGCAAAGGCAAGGGCCGTCAGCGATGCCACCGTGCCGTAGGAGAACTCGCTGACCGTGCCGAAGCGGTAGGCGATGAGACAACCACCGACACCGGCGATGAACGACGACAAGGCGAACACCAGCAGCTTGCCGGTTGCCACGTTGATACCAATGGAGGCCGCGGCGCGCTCGTTCGAGCGAATGGCCAACATGCGCCGACCCGTGGAACTGCGCCGGATGTTGACCACGGCGATGCACAGCACGAACGCGACGGCGACCAGCAGCACACCGAAGATCGGCCGTGATGACTTGCTGCCGAGTACCAGGCCGAGATCCCAGGGGCCGAGCTTTGGGTTGGGGATCTTGGCTCCGCCCGTGTTGACGTCGCCGACGAAGGCGGGGTTCTTGAAGATGAACTCCGAGATGGCCACGCCGCCGGCGAGGGTGATGATGGCCAGGTTGGTGCCGCGCACGCGCAGCGCGGGCAGACCCAGCAGCACGCCGAATGCCGTGGCCATGAGCGCAGCGAGCAACGGCGCGAACGGGAACGGAATGTTCCAGTTCATGGCCAACTTCGACAGCGTGAACCCGGCGATGCCAGCGAATGCCATCTGCGACAACGAGGTCTGCCCACCGAATCCGGTGAGCACCACCAGGGCCAGTGCCAGCACCGAGGCAATGATGGTGGTCATGATCGCGCCGCGCCAGAGCGGCCCGAGCAGGAACAGGCCGCCGACGGCGGCGATGACCGGCACCAGCACGCTGAACGGCGTGACGTGCGCCGGCGGGACAGCAGGAAGTTTCCACATATCGGCCGCCCCTCGCTCGGGGAGACGCTCGCCCAGAACGACCATTGCGATGATGATCACCAAAAAGGGCAGGCCCTCACGGGCGCCGTACTTCGGGAACCAGCTGAGGTCGTTCTGCAACTTGGTGAACGTGGACTGGACCATGCCGATGGCCATGCCCGTGAGCACCGTGGGCCAGAAGTGCTGGAACCGCCCGATCAGTGCTGCGCCGAGGGCAGGGATCAAGAACGCGAAGGTGAACACCGACGAATCGAGCTGGATCATCGGTGCTGCGAGGATGGCGATCACGCTGCCCACCACCGTTGCGACGACCCAGTTGAGGCCGGCGAGGAAATCGGGTGACAGCCCCATCAGCACGGCCCCCTTTTCGTTCTCGGCCGCAGCGCGTGTGGCCAGCCCGACTCGGGTGAAGTGATACACCGCCCACAGCACCGCAGCGGCGATGACGACGATGAGGGCGAGCCACAGACCATCGCGCGGCACGGTGAGGTTCTTGAAGATGGTGACCGGCTGGCGCGGCAGGATGGCGCGCACCCGAATGGTGAGTTTGTCGGCGAAGCGCCGTTCGACAAGCGCCGTGAACACAATGAGCAGCCCGACGCTCGCCACCACTTTGGCCAACGCTGGGGCACGGCGGAGCGGGCGGAACACCAACAGATACGCACCGAGCCCGAGCAGTGCAGCGGTGGCGATTGCCATTGCCAACGCCCAGCGGTAACCGACATCACCACTGAAGTGGTATCGGTCGGGCAACCCGGGGATCGGAAACGTATAGGCGCCGTTGCGTAGTTCGGCGTAGACATAGGTGGACCACATCGCCATGGCCCCATAGGCAAAGTTCACGACGCCCGAACCCTGGTAGGTGAGCACCAACCCGAGTCCGAACGCCGCGATGATTGCCCCGGCGCCACTGCCGAGCAGGGCGTAGAAGAGGTAATCGGTCATTGCATCGCGCGCGGTGGGGCGTTCTGGATCATGGCAGCAGGGCCTTGCTCGAGACGCCTTCGAGACCCGGGATCGTCACGACCTTGCCCCCGGCCTGGTATTCGGCGAAGGGGAAGATGTACGAACACACCGCCGAGTACGCCGGCAATGCACCGCATTCGATCGGAGCGTTGCCACCGAACAGCTTCAGGTCCTTGGAGGTCTTGAGGTAGTCGTACAACGACTGCGCCGTGATGGCAACACCGGTTCCTGCCAACTTGTTCGCGTATTCGGCGAGCGACATCGCGGTCAGGTATCCGAGACCACCGAGGCCGAGGCCGTTCTGGTCGATCTCGGCTGCGGGCACATTCAGCACGGGGGCCAGGACCTGTTGCATGATCGCCCGGGCGGGGGTGTCGGCGCTTGTCTGCACCCCGGCAAAGGTCCATCCCAGCGCGTCGTCGCCAACCTCGGAGAGGACGTCCTTGCTGGAGCAGATGCCGGTGGTGATGACCGGGATGGTGATGCCCAGAGCGGCCCGACCGCGCATGGTGCCGATGCACCCGGCGTCGGCGTACAACGAGATGATGATGTCGGGGTTGGACTGGGCCGCCTGACGCATGAGCGCCTGGAATCCGGCGTCGGTCTCGTTGTCGCCGCCCGTCACGGCGGTGGACTCGATGCCGGCGATCTTCAGCGATGCTGCTGCAGCAGCCGCGGACTGTGCCGAGCCGGCGTTGCTGGCGCTGATGATGGCCACCGACTTGGCCTTGAAGTGGTCCTTGGCCACCTGCGCCACCGCAGACATCACGGTGGCGTTGCCGCCGGTGATGAACAGGGCGTCGGCGGTGTAGTCGCCCGGCAGGATGGGGAGCACGCCGATGATCGGCAGCTTGGCGGCGTTATATGTGGGGTAGGCCGGGAACAGGTCGAGGCCGATCAGGACCATATCGACCTTCTGGCCGACCAGTTCCTGTGCGCAGGACTGCGAGGTCTCCGGGGTGCCCTTGACGATGCATGGAACGAGCTCGATCGGCCGACCGCCGAAGCCGCCGTGCTCGTTGAGGTAGCCGACGGCAGCTGTGATGTCCTTGCGGATGTCGGGGAAATCGAGCCCGGGCGTGCCCTCGGTGTTCACGAGCCCGACGCGCAGCTTCTCGCCCGTGGCCGGGCCGAGGTCGGTGGTCGGTGGTTGGCTCGAGGGTGTGGTGACAAACGTGGACCCGCCGTCGTCGGTGCCGGCCGTGGTCGCCGGTGTGGTGGCCGATGGACTGGTGGCAGGGGCACTGGCTTTGTCGCTACCGCAGGCTCCGGCCAACAGCGCGAACGCCGTCAGCCCGGCGCAGGCTGCGAACAGCCGCCCCCCTCGGGTCCCGAAACGGGTGGTTGCGTGGCTCATGTCTGAATCCCCCAATTGTTGAAACGCCGACGCTGCCGGCATTGCTCTGTGTGTCTTTCCCCTACGGTGAAACTTGGTGCGATCTGCCGTCCCACGGGCCGATGGCGTAACCGTACCTGTGACGGGTGTCAGTCTGCGATCGCAGCCGACACCCAGTTGCCGTGGAACCCGAATGGGATGCGCGGCAACTGGACCGATGCGATGGGCTCGCTGCTCATCGACGCCGCATCGAGGATCACGAACTCGCTCGTGTCGGTGTGCGCGTCGTAGATGTAGGTCATCAGATAGCCGTCGTCTTCGTTCGTGCCGCCGGCGGCGGGCACGAACACGGCCTCGCCGGGGACGCGGCCCCGACCCAGGTCCATCGAGCTCCGCTGACCCGTGAGACGGTCGTACTTCAACACGATGCCCGATGCCAGTGAAGGGTCAGCGAATGCGTCGGTGCTGGGAACGGCCATCGAGTAGCCATAGCGATGCTTGAGCCCGACCACCGAATCGGCGACCCGCGGGAACTCTGCGGGCGTGTCGTCGACCTGCTCCTCGGCGACGCGGCCGGTGACCGTGTCGATGGTCCAGCGGTACAGGGTGGGCGGTGGGAAGTCCATTGGCCCATCGCGCCAGATGTGATCGAGACGGGCGACATCCAACACGATGTTGGTGCCGTCCTCGTATGCGTTCATCGGGTGGAAGACGTAACAGGGGTTGATGTCGTACCAAGTGATGGAGGAGTCGTTGCCGTCGCGGGGCATTACTCCGAGCCGTGCCGGGTAGTCCTCGCCCCAGCGGATGGGCATCTCGCCGCGGATCGCCATGTCGAGGTCGAACACTGCCGGAAGGTCCATGAAGATCACGTAGTTGCGGGTGATGTTGAAGTCATGCATCATCGTTGGTCCGCCGACGGTGATGATCTCTTTCTGCACGAGCCGACCGTCGGCTGACACACGCAGGTAGGTGAGGTGGGGCTCCAGCACGCCGTAGCCGAAGGCCAGCAGTTCGCCGGTGGTCGGGCAGGTCTTGGGGTGGGCGGTGAACGGGCCGGTGAGGACGCCATCGAAGTTGGTCGGGCCGACCGTTTCGAGGTTGCCGTCGAGCGCATACGGGAAATGCCCCTCTTCGAGCGCCAGGATCATGCCGGCGTGGCCGACCACGTTGGTGTTGGCCTTCGATTGGGTCATGTCGGTCAGGCTCGGTCCGGCATCGATGATGGTGCGGTTCGGGTCGCCGATGAACGGGGTCTGCACATAGCGGTTGCGATACCACTCGGCCTGGCCACCGCGGAGGCGGATGCCGTGGATCATGCCGTCACCGATGAAGGGATGGTCGCTCATTCCCGTGATGGGGTTGGCGCCGTTGCGCAGGTAGCGGCCGTCGAGTTCGGCCGGGATGGTGCCCGTGACGCGCAGCTCGGTGATCGTTTGTTCCTCGAACACCGGCGCGCCATTGCCGCGGAGGTGGAATGGAATCTCTTCGGTGGTGGACATCAGTGCTCCCTGGGTGAATGGCGTTGGACGGTGAATGGCAAAGGGTTTGGACGGTGATTGGACGCTCGGCTAGGCCACGACATCGGGTGAGCGGGCCCACATCAGCGAGGCATCGAAGCTGAGCGAATAGTCGGGGACGAACTCGATGACCACTCGGTGCGGCGAGTCGAGGAAGTCCCGAAAGACCATGGCCGCGTTGGTGTCGTCGGGTCGCAGGTAGTTGGCGAACTCGGGGTAGAACCAGTCCTTGGTCTCGCGGTCGTCGTGTACCACGCAGGTGCCCTTGTAGGTGACGGTCTTTCCGCCGCCCATCCGCGAGCCGGAACTGTTGATGCACACCGATGCCCGGGGGAAGCGCCGGATCGCCGCGATTCGCTTGCGCCGCTCGGCAGCCGTGAGCCACAGCGTGCCGTTCTTGGGGAGATACGACATGACCACACCGAAGGCCTCGCCCGCCGCGTTGGTCCACATGAAGACACATTCGCGCTGGGTGTTCACGAGCTTGTGCTCGAGTTCTGGCGCAAGCGCGCACGCTGTGAGGTCTTCGTAGTCACCGGCCATACCGGACAGTAACACTCCGGAGACGATAAATCTACCCCCGGTAAGTTCTTCTCAGTCGGGCCTGCCGGTAGCCAATCCGCTCCACAACAACTCGCTGAGTTGCTCGGCCAACTCGGCTGCGGAGCAGTCGGAGTCGCTGATCCACCACAGCGAGCTGAGGTGCAACATGCCGATGACGGCAAAGGCCCACGGCACCGACACCGCCGGGTCGAGGCCGCTCGCCTCGCGCCAAGATGCCAGCACCCGGGCCAGCGGACCCGTTGAGTGGCGGGCGAGTTGCAGCGTGCGTTGGGGAGTGTCGTCGGGGGTGCCGCCGGTGACGTACAGGAAGAGTTCTCGATGGCCCGCAACCACCTCGAGGTTCGCGGTGAGGAACGACACCAGCGTCGATCGACCGATCGGTTTGCCCGCAATGGCGGCGGTGACCGCGGCCATGATGCGGTCGGCAAGCCGCTCGGCGAGTGCGTTGGCGACCTCTGTGCGCCCACCGACGCGTGCGTACACGACCGGCTTGGTGACGCCGGCCTCGACGGCGATCGCCTCGAGCGACACCGTGGGGCCATCGCGCCTGATCGCCCGTTCGGCGGCATCAAGGACGAGATCGCGGTCGACGACGTGCTGGCCGCCGAGCGGGCGTCCCGGCCGGCGTCGCGTGGTCACCTTCACGCGGTTGCCTCCGACGCTTGCTCACACAGGGGCATGCGGTAATACTTACCCAGAGTAAGTTCCGCCGTCAATGCTGCAAGGATCAGAACCATGAGCTCGACCCTATTCGATCTGTCGGATGACGTGGCCGTTGTCACCGGAGCCGGCCGCGGCATCGGCGAGGGCATCGCCACCACGCTCGCCGACGCAGGCGCTGCGGTGGTGTGCGCGGCTCGTCGGGTTGATGAGGTCAAACGCGTGGCCGAGGGCATTCGTGCGCGCGGCGGTCGAGCGATCGCCGTGCAGACCGACGTGACCGACAACGATGCAGTCGAGGCCCTGGCGCAGGCTGCCATCGCCGAGTTCGGCACGCTCGACATCTGGGTCAACAATGCCGGTGGTTCGCCGGTACAGGCGCCGCTCACCGACCTCGACCCGCACGAATGGGATGCGACGATGCGGTTGAACCTGACGGCGGTCTGGGTGTGCACCAATGCCGCAGCGCGGCACATGCGCGATGGTGGTCGCGTCGTCAACATCTCGTCCCGTGCGGCTGTCTCGCCGATTCCGGGTAGCGGGCACTACGCCGCCGCCAAGGCAGCGGTGAACTCGCTGACGCAGACCTTTGCCAAAGAACTCGGTCCACGCATCCGGGTCAACTGCATCATGCCGGGTGCAGTGCCCACGGAGATCATGATGACTGCCCTGCGGTTGGGCGATGACGATCTGCCCAACCTCGAACGCAGACTGCGTCTGCCGATGCGTCGTCTCGGTACGCCCGGCGACCTCGGTGCCGCCGTGCTGTACTTCGTCGCACCAGCATCCAGTTGGGTCACGGGTCAGATCCTGTCCGTGGACGGCGGCATGTGATGGTGCCGCGGACGTTGTCCGGTGGTGGACATACCGGCAAACATGTACTGCAGGTCAGTGAACAGGAGCGCGCATGAAGTTCGGATTGGCATTCGCCAGCAGCATCGGCATCGAGGGCGACGGCGCCCTCGAGATCTGCCGCCGTGCCGAGGCGGCCGGCTTCGAGTCGGTGTGGGGCGGCGAGCACGTCATCCTGCCGAGCACCATCGAGTCGGCGTACCCGTATACGGCCGACGGCAAGATCCCGGCACAGCCCGACACCCCGATCCCCGACCCGCTGATCTGGTTGGCGTTCGTGGCCGCAATGGCACCGACGCTTCGCCTCGGCACCTGCATTCTCATCGTGCCGCAACGGAACCCGCTGGTGCTGGCCAAGGAACTCGCAACGCTTGATCGACTGTCGGGCGGTCGTGTCGAACTCGGCATCGGTGTTGGCTGGTTGAAGGAAGAGTTCGATGCACTGGGCGTGCCGTGGGAGCGGCGCGGCGCGCGCAACGACGAGTACATCGCTGCGATGCGCGCCCTGTGGGCCGGTCCGCACGCCGAATACCACGGCGAATTCGTCGACTTCGCGCCGGTCACGTGCAGCCCCCGCCCCGTGCAGGCAAGGATCCCGGTGTTGGTCGGTGGTGATACCCCGGCGGCCATCCGCCGCGCCGTGCGGATCGCTGATGGGTACTTCCCGGGCGAGGGCAACGCCGACCGGCTTGCCCAGTTGATCGCCGCCTTGCGCCAGGGGTGCGAACAGCATGATCGTGACCCTGGCTCCATCGAGATCAACGCAATGTTCGGCGCCCAGATGGCCGATCCCGTTGCCGGTGCCGAACAACTCACCGCACTCGGGGTGGGCAGGGTGATGATCCCGGCGTTCTTCTTCGCCGGGCCCGGCGGCTTGGATCGACTCAGCGAGTTCGGCGAGCGCGTCGTTCTCCCGCTGCGGGGCTGATCCCCGAAACCGGCTGCCGGCTACGACGCGATGCGCTCTCGGGCGCGCTCTGCGCCGCGACCGATCGCAACATGCTCGCCCGCCGCGGCGAGCCCCATCACCGGCATGTTCGCGTACACGCACTCATAGGCCGCGGGAGCGATGCGGTAGGTCTCGTGATAGACGCCGACGTCACCGTTGCTGCCGATCTTGCTGTTGAACCTGCGCCAGGCGGGAAAGTGGGTGGCGTCGGCGTTGCGCGCGAACGCCTCGAGCTGATCGAAGCTGCGCCAGTGCTGCACCATCGTGAGGGTTCGCCCTCCGATCGACAGTCGGCCCCCCAGATAGCCCTGCTCGGGGTGGGTCAACAGTTCCTTCAGCATGCGCGGCATGGCGAGGAACACCGGGAACCAACGGTGCACCTTCCACAGCTTGTTGAAGCGCATCCCGATGATGAACACGACGAACTCGCCGTCGATCTTGGCGGTGTAACGGCCCGGCTGCACCTTGTTGCGTTGCACGATGTGTCTCCTTGGGAGGTGATGAACAGAGTGGATAGTGGAACTATCCACAAATAGATAGTGCTACTGTCTGTTTGAGATGTCAAGGGGTGAGGCATGAAGATTTCCGAGCTCAGCGAACGCAGCGGGGTGTCCGTGGCCTCGATCAAGTACTACGTACGCGAGGGACTGTTGCCCGCCGGTGTTACCACGGCAGCCAACCAGGCGAACTACGACGATCACCACATCCATCGCCTTCGCCTCATTCGTGCCCTGGTGCATGTCGGCAACCTCTCCATTGCCAGCGTGAAGGCGGTGCTCGACACCGTGGACAGCGGGACCACCTCGCTGCACGATGCATTCGGTGCGGTGATGCACTCGCTCGACGAGCCAGCACCAGAGGAGATGGAACCAGACCTTGCACAGGTTCTCGCCGAGGTTCGGGCATGGATCCGCAAGCGGAAGTGGGCCGTATCTCCCGACGCCCCTGCAATCCACCTGCTCGCTGAGGCAATGCTGATACTCCGCCAGTTCGACTTCGGCCTCGATCTCGCCGACCTCGACGAGATTGCCGATGTCAGCGAGCAGAGTGCCGAGTTCGAGGTCGGCTTCGCTCGCGAGAAGGTCGATCGCACTGCGGCCGTGGAGACGATGCTCATCGGCACCGTGGTGTACGGCCGGGCGTTGGTGGAGATACGTCGTCTGGCCCTCGAAGCCGTGAGCGCGCGTCTCGACACACCGGGCCGGGCCCGGCCGAAGGGCAAGCAGTAACATCGTCGGATGACGAATGACCCCAACCCGCTCGTCGACGAGTCGTCGTCCAACATCGTCGATGGCGGCGACCGCGAACTCGCCCGGACAGGGGTCATGGTCGGCCCCCTGTCGTTCGGCTGCTGGCGGTTCACGGGTACCGATGTCGGTGCCGACACGACCCTCATCCAGCACGCGCTCGACCTCGGTATGAACCTCGTCGACACGGCCGATGTCTATGGCCTCGATTGGGGTGGCTCGGGGTTCGGCGCCAACGAGACCGCGCTCGGCGACGTGCTCCGCCATCGGCCTGACCTCCGCGATCGAATGGTGCTCGCCACCAAAGTGGGCATCGTGCCAGGAGTGCCCTATGTCAGCGATCCCGGCTACCTCGTGCGGGCCACGGAGGCGTCGTTGCGGCGCCTCGGGACGGACCACCTCGATCTGCTGCAGGTGCATCGCCCCGATCCGTTCACGCATCCGGGGCGCGTCGCCGACGCGCTCGGCGGCCTGCACGAACGTGGGCTCGTGCGTGCCGTGGGCGTGTCCAACCACACGCCGGCACAGGTGCGGGCGCTCGCGCAGCACCTGGGCTTGCACCGCGTCCCGCTGGTCTCGAGTCAGCCTGAGTTCTCAGCGCTCCGGCTCAACGCCCTTCGTGACGGCACGCTCGACCTGTGCATGGAGATGAGCATCACGCCCATGGCGTGGAGCCCGTTGTCGGGTGGTCGCTTGGCAACCGGGCACAATGTGCCCAAGGCGCTCAATGCGGTGTTGCGCCAGCTCGGCGCCCGCGAGGGTGTCAGCCCGGCCGTCATTGCCGTGGCGTTCGTCCTGGCCCATCCTGCTCGCCTCGTTGCCGTGGTCGGCTCGCAGAATCCGCAGCGACTCACCGAACTCGCTGCGGCCACCCGGGTGTGCCTGAGCCGGGCCGATGTCTACGCCATCATCCAGGCCAGCGACGGGTCGCCGCTGCCATGACCCCTGTGGCAGCACCCGGCTGCGAGGTCAGTTGGTTCGCGGCGTTATGCGACGACGACTACGCCCAACTCGGTGTTGCCGACCCGACGTTGCAGAGCAGCCTCGAACACTGCGGCGACATCGTGCGCGCCGCGCAGTCGGAAGGCTTCGACAATGTGCTCTTGCCCTCGGGCTATGCGTTGGGCATCGACACCGTGGCCTTCGCGGCGGCGATGGCTCCTTTGATCGATCGCATGCGCCTGCTGGTGGCCGTGCGCTGCGGCGAGATGTGGGTGCCCCAGTTGGCCCGTCAGTTGGCAACGCTGGACCAGATGCTGCAGGGCCGACTCACCGTCAACATCATCTCCTCCGACATCCCGGGCCAGGTGCTTGATTCTGCGCCGCGCTACCGCCGCACGCTCGAGGTCATGTCCGCACTGCGCGCACTGCTCGACGGGGGGCGCGTTGATGTCGATGGCGAGTTCGTGCAACTGCACATCGATCCTCCACGCATCTCAACGGTCAGTGGACGCTGCCCGCCGCTGTACTTCGGTGGGCTGTCCGACGATGCTCGCGAGGTCGCTGCAGCGGCAGCCGATGTGTACCTGATGTGGCCCGACACGCTTGCCGGGGTCGCAGCAGTGCTCGACGACATGCGCGCCCGCGCCGCCCGCCACCATCGCACGCTCCGTTTCGGATATCGCGTGCATGTGGTCGTGCGCGAGACCGAGTCGCAGGCGCGCGCCGCAGCGGCGCATCTCGTAGCGGCGCTCGACGACCAGGAGGGCGAACGCATACGTGCACGTTCGCTCGACAGCCAGTCGGTCGGTGTGCGCCGCCAGGCAGCCCTCCGCCAGGCTGCGAGCCCCGATGGGTACATCGAGGACAATCTGTGGACGGGTATCGGCCGGGCGCGTAGTGGGTGTGGTGCTGCGCTGGTCGGCGATCCGGATCAGATCCTTGCCAAGCTCCAGCAGTACCGCGATCTGGGCATCGAGTCCTTCATCCTGTCTGGTTATCCCCATCGCGAGGAAGCAGAATGGTTTGGCCGCCTAGTGCTCCCTCGCCTCGCCCACGCCCCGCTCCCGGCCTGACCCCGGGGAGCCGCCGGTTACAGGCCGAGGGCGGCGGGGAGCCATTGCTCGAGCCGGGTCGTCATCAACGCACCGCTACGGCTCAGCAGGTGGCCGTCGTTGGGGCAGACCACCAGATCGCCGGTGCCGGCGATGGCCCGCACCACCTCGCTGGCCTGCAGCGGCAGGATCTCGTCGCGGTCGCCGTGGAACATCAGCAGGGGCCGTCCCGCGAGGCCGCCGGCAAGCTCGCAGCCTGCCGACTGCGTGGCGAACGTGACCACGCCCGACACCATCTCGTGCAGGCCGACGGCGACGCGTACGGCGACAGCGCCACCGAAGCTGTGACCCATCACGACGACGCGCTCGGCGCCGCCTGCGGTGACGGCGAGTTGTACTGCTGCAGCGACGTCGATGCAGCAGGCGTCGAGGTCGTTCGGCCGGCGATAGCTCACGCGCAGCACGGGGACTCCGCGGCTCGACCAGGACTCGCCGAGTTGGTGGTAGAGGCCGTCGGCCGGTCCCAGCAACCCACCCATCGCCCCGCCGCACGCGACGATGGCGGCGGGAACTGCCGGGGTTGACGCAGTGGGCTCGTGCCACAGCAGGGTCAGTAGCCCGCGCATGGTGAAGAACTCGGCATGGCGCAGCGACGGCGTGATCATGACGTCTTGGCTGGCGATCACCCCCAGCGCGTCGAGCGGTGTCTGAAACTGATCGGCCGCTGCAGGGGAGGCGGCTGCCTCGCTGGCTGAGTGATCCATCGGGTCCACCATCGGAGGTACCCTACGTGGCCATGGGCTCATCTCGTTCAGCGGTCGATCTCAGGACCGCCGCCGACCTCGATGTCGCCGTGCGTATCGGATCGGCATGGCGTGAGATGCGTCGTGGGGCGAGCGCCGCTGTCCTGCGCGACTATCTCTTTGGTACCGCCGCCGATGCACTGGACGCAGGGCAGATGGACACGCTCGATGTGCTCATCCAGCAGCCGGCGTGGCGGATGAGCGAGCTGGCCGAGGCGCTTCGGGTGGATCCATCCACGGCGACCCGGTCTGTGCAGCGCCTCGTGAAGGTCAATCTGGCCGGGCGCCACGCCGACATCGATGACGGACGGGTCGTCATCGTGTGTGCCACTGATGCTGGCCGCCGCCTGCACAAGAGCATCGATGTCCGTCGGGGTGAGGTCATCAGCAAGTTGATGAGTGCGTTCACCCCACCCGAGCGCACCGATCTGGCCGACCTGCTCACGCGGTTCGTGCAGCGGCTCGATCAGGTGGTCGACGACCTGCCCCGCGCTGCCGGCTGACACCGCGACCGCGTCCATCGGCCGCCCCGAGCGCTTCATGACAACTAGGGTTGTGCCGATGGCCGACCGAGCTGAGTTCGCAGAACAGGCGATGCAGTATGCGCCGAAGCTGTACTCGGCGGCCCTGCGCCTGACCCGTAACGGGGCGGACGCGGAGGACCTCGTACAGGACACCTACCTGCGTGCGTGGCGCAGTTTCTCCACGTTCCAAGAGGGCACCAACCTGCGTGCGTGGTTGTACCGCATTCTCACCAATACCTTCATCAACACGTATCGCTCGAAGCAGCGTCGACCCAATGAAACCCACCTCGACAACATCGAGGACCTCTATCTCTACAAGCGCATGGGGGCGATCGACTCAGCGCTCGGTGGCCGCAGCGCCGAGGACACGATGTTCGAGTTGTTCACCGATGACGAGGTGAAAGCTGCGCTCGAGGAACTTCCCGAGAACTTCCGGTTGCCGGTGCTCCTGGCCGATGTGGAGGGTTTCGCGTACAAGGAGATCGCCGAGATGCTCGACATTCCGGTGGGCACGGTGATGAGCCGCCTGCATCGTGGAAGAAAAGCGATGCACAAGCTGTTGTACGACTTTGCCAGTGAACGTGGGCTCATCGCCAACGCTCCCGCGCCCACCGCCCGCGACCTCCCACCGGACTCACAACATGGCTGAACCACGACATGACTGATTGCAACGAAACACTGCGCGAACTCGAGACCTTCCTCGACAACGAGTTGTCCGACGGCGCGCGTGGTGCCATCCACGTGCACCTCGAAGCGTGCACCGACTGTCTGCAGGCGTTCGATTTCCACGCAGAGCTCCGTTCCGTCATCGCGGCCAAGTGCCACAACGACGAGATGCCCCCCGGGCTGTTGAGCAGGATCGAGAAGTGCTTCGGCGAGGACATCGACGGCGACGGCAGGATCGGCTGAGACGCCGCCGGTAGCCACCCGAGGCGCCGGCCGCGACGGATCGCTGCACCGTCGATGTTGAGGCTGATTCAGGTACGCACCGACCTCGTGGCTATGCTCGCAGGGTGATCGCAGTTATTTTCCACTGGTGGCTCGGCTTGCTGCTCCTGCTCGGCGGCGGTGCCGCTTCGTTGGCACTCATCGGGGCGTACCTCAAGACCGTGACCGCCGCGAAATATCCCAACGGCCGACGTCGCCGCGACGACTGACATCCGCCACGGACGAGAAATCGACGGACCGCGCGCGACGGGGGGCGGGGTTGGTTGAGCCGCACTCCCTCGTGATGGGGCTGCTGGAACGGTGTCCGCAGCTCCGGGCGGGTGGCGATGTGGTGTGCGCTGTGTCCGGAGGTCCGGACTCGATGGCACTGCTTGCTCTGGCAACGGCTGGAGGGTGCAGCGTGACGGCGGTCCATGTGGACCATGGCTTGCGTGATGGGTCCGCTGCCGAGGCAGCGCTGGTGGCAGCGGCAGCGCAACGCTTCGGCGCCGCCTTCCGTAGCGAACGGATCTGCGTCGGCGCCGGCCCGAATCAGGAGGCCAGAGCGCGAGCTGCCCGTTATGCAGTCCTCGGACCCGATGCGCTCACCGGCCACACCGCCGATGACCAGGCCGAGACGATGCTGCTGAACCTGTTGCGTGGCGCTGCGCTGAACGGGTTGGGTGGCATGCGGCCGCACCGGCATCCGCTGCTCGACCTTCGTCGTTCGCAGACGCATGAACTGTGTCGTGTGCTTGCCATCCGCACGGTGGACGACCCGACCAATCGCAGCCCGGTGCACCTGCGCAACCGGGTGCGCGCCGAGCTGTTGCCGCTGATGGACGAACTCGCCCGTCGCGATCTGGTGCCGCTGCTGGTGCGTCAAGCCGAGGTGTGGCGCGACGATGCCGACCTGCTCGACCATCTGGCCGCCGCGCTCGACCCCACCGATGCCAAGGCCCTCGCGGCCGCGCCGCTCGCGCTGGCCCGCCGTGCCGTGCGCGCCTGGCTGAGCACCGAACATCCGCCCGATCTGGCCACCATCGAGCGCGTGTTGGCCGTGGCGCGTGGCGAGCGGGCGGCGTGCGAGACCAATGACGGCCGGCGAATCAGCCGTCATCACCAGCAGCTCTCGCTCGATGCCGCTTCGCCCCGATAGCCTTTCGAGCCGATGCCCAGCTGTGTTCTTGCCGCGAGTTTGTCGTTCCCTTCAGAGGTGAACTGATGCCGCCGCGCCTGCGTGGCAAGTGGGCGCTGGGGATCACCCCGCGTAACTTCACGTGGGTACTGAAGGACAAGCTGGCAATCTGCGAGCGTCCCGGCGGATACGGCGAGAACCATCGCCGGGTGCGCCGCCAAGAGGAGATCATCTGGATCCGCGAGAACGGTTTCGGGTGCCTCATCTCCATCATCCCAGCGCCGCACAACCTGCACAACTACGAAGAGCTCGGTGTGAACTATCGGCACCGGCCCTTCACCGGCGAAGAGCTGCCCCACTGGCTCAAGGTGTTCTACATCGAGCTGCGCACGCTGCTCGATGCTGGCGTGAAGGTGATCGTGCACAACGAAGAGGTCGGTGACCGCATCGTCGGCATCATGGGCGGTTACATCCGCTGGAGCGGCCTCGTCGAGGACAGCTCGCAGGCGATCATGATCACCGAACGGATTGCCGAGCGTCAGCTCGACCCGTTCGCCCGTGAGGTCATCCTCATGGCGCACACGCTTCGCTGAGCCCTTTTCGCCGATCTAGGCTGGCGTCATGAGCACATCACCAGCGAACTGGCACCCCGATCCGATGAACCGACATCAGCTGCGGTACTGGGATGGGTCGCAATGGACCGAGCACGTCAGCGACAATGGCGTCACGGGCGTCGACCCGGTACAGGCAAAAGGCCTCGACCGCCTCGAACAGGCGCTCACGATCGGCAACGAGGGCGACGCAGCCAAGATCGCGGCACAGGTGTCCGATACCGGGTGGCGCGGTGCAGGGGTCACCGGTGCGGCGTTCCAAGGAGCGGGCAGCCTGTTCACCGAGCCGATCCTGGTGGTGAACCAAAAGGCCAAGATCATCGAGCTGACCAATCAGTACAGCGTGTTCAATGCCCAGGGCCAGCAGGTGGCCAGCGTGAACGAGGTCGGTCAGTCGAAGGCGAAGAAGGCCGTGCGCCTGCTCACGAGCTACGACCAGTTCCTCACCCACCGCTACGTCATCAGCGACCCCAGTGGTGCCCCGGTCCTGCAGATCACCCGCCCGGCCAAGCTGATCAAGTCGAGCATCATCGTGTCCGATGGCGCTGGCACGGAGATCGGTCGCATCATCCAGGACAACATGTTCGGCAAGATCCACTTCAGCCTGCAAGGTGGCGGGCACACCCTCGGATCCATCAAGGCCGAGAACTGGCGGGCGTGGAACTTTCGGATCGAGGACCACTCCGGCAACGAGGTGGCGCGGATCACCAAGACCTTTGAGGGCGTGGCCAAGACCATGTTCACCACGGCCGACAACTACGTGGTGCAGATCCACGCCGAACTGCCCCAGCCGTTGTTGTCGCTGGTTGTCGCTGCGGCGCTGTCCATCGACACTGCACTCAAGCAGGACTCCCGCGGACTCGGCTGATCCAGCCGCAGGGCCCTGGATCGTGCCCCAGGACCCTGTTTGGGGGTGCGACCCGGGGGTAACATTTCAGTGATGCGCGGACGAAGGGTTCTGGTCAGTGGAATGGGCAGCGAGCTTGGATCGCTTGTCGCCACGATGCTTGAAGCCGAACCGTGGGTGGGTGCGCTCGAGGGTGTCGACGTCGATCCGCCACGCCGCCGCCTGCGCAAGGCTGTGTTCCATCGCATCGAGCCGTATCACCGCCAACAGGTGGTCGACGTCGTCGGCCGGTTCAATCCGCACGTGCTCATCCATGTGGCCGTGTGGGAGCCCGACGCCCGGGTGACGACCGCCCAGGCGCGCACCTTCACCACCGATGCTGCCACGTCGTTTCTGGGTGCTGCGGCGGAGTGCCCGGCGCTCGAGCACATCGTGGTGCGCAGTGCTGCATGTATCTACGGTCGGGCCCGCGGATCGTTGTCCCGGCCGGACGAGTCAGCGCCCCCCAACCCCACCACCGAGTTCGGTCGGATGGCGGCCCGTCTCGAGGCCGTGGCCAACGATGTCGGGCGGCGAACAGGGGTCACCATCGGTGCCGTCCGGCTGGCGCCGGTGCTCGGTCCGCATGTGCCGAGCCCGCTCGGACGCCTGCTGCGTGTGCCCGTCGTGCCCTTCAGCGCTCCGGCCGATCCGCCCTTTGCCGTGGTGCGCGACAGCGATGCTGCCAGTGCTCTGGTCGCAGCAGCTCGGGTGGGTTTGGCCGAACCCGTCAACGTCGTGGGTTCGGGAGCAATCACGGCGTGGCAGGCGATCCTGCGCGGCCGCCGCCTGCCGTTGCCGCTGGTCGGGCCCGAATGGGGTCTGGCGCGCCGACTCAGTCACATCCTCGGAGCACCGGTGCCCGAGCATGTGGTCGAGCTGTTGCACCGCGGTCGTCTGGTCGACGGTACGCGGGTGCAGGAACTGCTCGGCTTCACGCCAGCGCATTCCACCCCCGAGGTCATCGACCGCCTGTACGAGTGGCCCTCTGTCATTCGAGTTCCTTCATCGCTCCCCTGGCCGGGCCAGCCCCAGATCGATCGGCTCGACCCCGAAACAGCTGAGGTGGCGTCATGAGCACTGTTGCCGACGTGATCCACATCGACACCCGTGGCGGCGCGGCGGCGTCGTTCGATCGGGCCCTTCGTGCCGTGACGCGTCCGGTGTCGGTGGTATGGCCGCGGCCGACCGTCGATGAGTGGGGCCGCGATGCGCAGTTCATCGAGGCCCTCTCGCCGGTCACCCACCTGCGGTGGGATGTCAGCGTTGGTGGCGAGCATCACCTGTCCGGCGGTGCGGCGCTCATTGTCGTCAACACCCGGCGCTTCGCCCTCACCCCGGTCTCTACGGCACTGGCCCTCAGCGACGTGCTGCACCGTCCCGTGCGTTTCGTCGGCCGGCCTGACACTGTTCCATTCGGACCGTTCCTTCGTCGTATGGGTGGCCTGCTGGCCCGACCCGAGGAGATCGCCGGGGCCTTACGCGCCGGTGACCTGGTGGTGTTGGGTGCGCAGGGCACCCTGAACCCCCGTCAGGCTGGCGTGGTCGATCACACGCTGGTCGCAGCTGCGTTGAGCGAAAAGGTGCCGGTGCACGTGGCGGCAACGCTCAGCACGGTGATCAGCCGCCAGGCCAGGGTCGAGGTGGCCGCAGCGCTGCGTTCGCGCAAGAAGCGCCGTGGCCCGCTGGCGGAAGTCGAGCTTGCCGAGCACGCGCAGCGCCGTCTGCAGGACCTCCTCGACGAGATGGGTGGTACGCGCACCGGGGTACCCGGTCTCGGATGGTTGGGTGAGGGCTGAGACATGAGCTACGCGCGGGCCACAGATGGCATTCGGCTGCACTACGAATCGGTTGGGCGCCGTCATGGACCGCCGGTGTTGATGGTGCAGGGCCTCGGTGCCGACAAGCACGGGTGGGACATGCAGCGCTTGGCGCTCGCTCCGCGTTACCGCACCGTTGCGTTCGACAACCGGGGCGCCGGACGCAGCGACAAACCGTTTGGCATCTACTCCCTCGAGCAGATGGCCGATGACGCCATCACAGTGCTCGACGATGCTGGCATCGACTCGGCGCACGTCATTGGTGCCTCGATGGGCGGGGCGATCAGCCAGATCATCGCCCTGAAGTACCCCGATCGGGTCCGCTCGCTCACACTGGCCTGCACTGCCTGTCGTAACCATCCGTGGCGGCGCGAGCTGTTGAGCAGTTGGGCGACCACGGCGAACGAGCGCGGCATGGGCGCAATGGCCAACGAGGCGGCACGCTGGGTGATCGGCCCGCGTTCGTTCCGGCGGGCAGCCCCCCTGTTCGGCTGGTTGGGTCCGATGGCGATGGGTCGCCCCACCCACGCGTTCGTGGCGCAGGTCCGGGCGATCCTGGCCACCGATGAATCGATGGCTTCTGAGCTCAGCACCTTCGCAATGCCCGCACTGGTGATGGTGGGGAACCAGGACATCCTCACGCCCCGCGGTGATTCCGAGGAGCTTGCCGATCGCATACCCCATGCCGAACTGGCGGTCATCTCTGGGGCTGCGCACGGCTTCATGGTCGAGCATGCGAGCACGTTCAATCGGGTGTACCTCGATTTCCTCGGCCGCTGCGTGAAGGCCGAACAGGCAGCGACACCGTTGATCGCGACCGCACTTGCGTCCTGACCGATGATGCGCGTCGTCGTCGTTGGCGCAGGACTCGCAGGACTCACCGCCGCTCGACAGTTGGCCGATGCAGGCCACCAGGTGACCGTGTTCGACAAGGGCCGTTCGCCAGGTGGTCGTCTGGCAACGCGCCGCATCGGTACCGGCCGATTCGACCACGGTGCCCAGTTCTTCACGGTGCGCAGTGACCGGTTTGCTGCGTTGGTTGCCCCGCACATCGAAACCGGCTTGGTCTTCGAATGGTGCCGCGGGTTCTCTGCGGAGGCAGACGGCTATCCGCGTTACGCGGTGCGCGGGGGGATGAACGCCTGGGCGAAGGTGCTGGCCCGGGGCCTTGACGTGCGTTGCTCATCGTTGGTGTTCGCGATCCGTCGGGGCAGCGCCGCCAGCGGAGCAGCATGGGACGTGGCGCTCGACGATGGCAGCTCCGTTGCGGCCGATGCGCTGGTGGTCACCTGCCCGCTGCCGCAGTCGTATTCGCTGCTCGTGTCGGCGGAGGTGACGCTGCCAGAGGAACTGCTGCGCACCGAGTACGACCGGACCGTTGCGCTGCTGCTCTCGCTCGATCGCAGCCCCGCCGTGGCGGAGCCGGGCGGGCTGAACAACCCCACCGACCGGCTGAGCTTCGTTGCCGACAACCAGCGCAAGGGCATCAGCGACGCACCAGCGCTGACCGTGCATGCCAATGCGGCATGGAGCGAGGAGCACTGGGACGATGCGCCGGCGGTAGCGATCGAAGCGTTGCTCACCGCCGCCGGCGAGTACATCGGCGACGCGTTGGTGCTCGAGGCGCAGCTCAAGAAATGGCGGTTCGCGACGCCGCGCACGCTCTGGCCCGAACCATGCTGGACCGCCGCCAACACCACCGGTCCGCTGGTGCTTGCGGGCGATGCGTTTGCCGGCCCGCGCATTGAGGGCGCAGTGCTGTCCGGCCTGGCCGCCGCAGCGGCGTTGCTCGGGTGACCAGCGCCAGCCCGACCAGCGATCGCCGCGCGCCGAACCGTGGGTCGGCTCAGGTGGTCGCGGTCACATCGGCCGAACACTGCACCGATGCGATGCGTTGTTTGGACACGTCGATCACGGTGGTGCTCGCTGGGCCATAGGTGGACACGAAGTTGGACAACGACGTGGTCTCCTGTGGGCAGTTGCGGTCGACGGTGTTGGCCAAGCGCACCACCCAACCGTTCTGCAGTTGCGCCAGGCCGTGGCCGAGCAGGTCGACGATGGGCGGCGCCAGTACCTTCGGCCCCGCCTCAACCGGCACGATGGCGAACCAGAGCACGGCGTCACCGAGCAGGTTGGCGAGCACGGCACAGCGGCCGATCTCGGTGTATCCCGTACAGCTGATGGATCCCGGAGTGCCGTCCACCAGGCGCATGGTGCGATGACCATCGATGATGACATCGGCCGAGCCGTGCACGATGTCGTCGGTCACCGAGAAGTCGGCCGAAGGTTGTATCTGGTACACGACCGAGATGAAGTCGACGGTGTGCACCGTGGCGGTGGTCGCGGATGCGGCAGCGTCAGGCGATGTGCCCAGCGGCAGCGCCACCTTGATCAGCGCCGCCATGCCGACGAGGAGGGCGAAGGCAGCCCAGATTCGCCACGAGAAGAACTGCCGCATCGGATTGAGCGTATGTCAGCGCGCGGGCGATGGTGCGTCAGCCCAACGCGCGTACGGCGTTGGAGGCCGCTGCGTGCGCGGCAACGGCGATCTGGTCCATGACGTCGGCGTCGTGGCCGAGGCCGACGAACAACGCCTCGTAGGCGCCCGGTGCAAAGGCGATGCCCTCGGCCAGCGCGGCCTGGAAGAGCGCGGCGTAGGAGGCCTCGCTCGTGGTCTTGGCTGCATCGAAGTTGGTCGGCAACGGGCCGGCTCCGAAGTACATGCCCACGAGGGTGCCCACCACGGGGAACTGTGCGGGCAGCCCTGCCGCTGAGCAGGCCTCGGTGAGCAGAGCGGACAGCCGACCGGCGCGGCTGGCCAACTCGGTATAGACGTCGTCGTCGAGTTCGTTCAGTACGGCCAGACCGGCTGCGGTGGCGATGGGGTTGCCAGCGAGGGTTCCGGCGTGGAAGACCTTGCCGATGGGGGTGAGGCACTCCATGATGTCGGCGCGACCACCGACGGCTCCGATGGGCAGGCCGCCGCCGATCACCTTGCCGAAACAGGTGATGTCGGGGCGCACGCCCAAGAGGCCCTGGGCACCGCCCGAACCGACCCGGAAACCCGTGATGACCTCGTCGAAGATGAGCAGTGCGCCGACGCGGTCGCATTCGGCGCGCAGGCCTGCCAGGAAGCCGGGCACGGCGGCCACGACACCCATGTTCGCAGCGACGGGCTCGACGATGACGGCGGCGACCTGATCGTCGAGTTGGGGCACCACGTTGTACGGGGCCACGATGGTGTTGGCCACCGTGGCATTGGGGATACCTGCGGTGCCAGGCAGGCCGAGCGTGGCGACCCCGCTGCCGCCTGCGACGAGCAGCGCATCGGTGGCGCCGTGGAAGTTGCCCGAGAACGTGACGATGCGATCGCGGCCGGTGACGCCACGCGCCAGACGAATGGCGGTGCTGGTGGCCTCGGTGCCACTGTTCATCAACCGCACGCGTTCGCAGCTGGCGACGCGTTCGCCGATGGCCTCGGCCAACTTCATCTCGCGTGGTGTCGGTGCACCGAACGAGGTGCCGTCGGCCGCAGCCGCCGTGATGGCAGCGGTGATGGCGGGATGGGCGTGACCCAAGATGACGGCGCCGTAACTCTGCACCAGATCGACGTAGCGCTTGCCCTCTACATCGAACACGTAGGGCCCCTGGGCGCGGGCCACCACGTACGGCGAACCACCGACTGCCTTGAAGGCGCGGATAGACGAGTTCACCCCACCGGGAATGGCGCGGCAGGAGCGTTCGAACAGCTCGTTGTTGGAGGGAACACCCCTGCCGGTGCACACCGTTGCCACACAGCCGGCGGCCTGACAGCGGACGGGGTCGCAGAAGGGGATCACAATGCGCCTCCGGGCGTCGATGCGGATGGGTCACCCGACGCCTGGGCTGCTGCCCGCTCGGCAAACCACCGCGTGAAGTAGGTCAGGATCACGTCGGCGCCGGCGCGCTTGATGGCGGTGAGTTGTTCGAGGGCGACAACATCGTGATCGATCCACCCATTGGCGGCCGCCGCCTTGATCATCGCGTACTCGCCGCTGACGTGATACGCCGCCACCGGCAGATTGGTGAGCGCACGCACGGCCACGATCACGTCGAGGTACGAGAGCGCTGGCTTCACCATCACCATGTCGGCGCCCTGGGCGATGTCTGCCTCGACCTCGGTGAGGGCCTCGCGGGCGTTGCGCCAATCCTGCTGGTATCCCTTGCGGTCGCCGCCGTCGGCGATCTGCACATCGACCGCATCGCGGAACGGGCCGTACAGGCCGCTCGCATACTTCGCCGAGTAGGCAAGGATGGCGACCCCGGTGTGGCCGGCTGCGTCGAGCGCTGCACGGATGGCACCGACCTGGCCGTCCATCATGCCGCTGGGGGCCACCACGTGTGAGCCCGCATCGGCCTGTGCAACGGCGGCCCGGGCGTACAGATCGAGTGTGAGATCGTTGTCGACCTGACCATGGGCATCGAGCACGCCGCAGTGACCATGGTCGGTGTATTCGTCGACACAGGTGTCGGACATGAGCACGATGCGGTCGCCGAACTCGGCATGTAGCGCGCGCAGCGCAACCTGCACGATGCCCTGGGGATCGAACGCCCCGGACCCGATGGCGTCTTTGTGCGCAGGTACACCGAACAGGATCACGGCCTTCACGCCGAGGCGAACGAGCAGGCGCACCTCGTCGAGCAGACTGGCCACCGTGTGCTGCATCACGCCCGGAAGCGACAAGATGGGCTGAGGTGCGCTGATTCCCTCGCGGACGAACAACGGAGCGACGAGGTCGTTCACCGACAGGCGGGTCTCGGCCACGAGCTCGCGTAGTGCCGCGGAGCGACGCAGACGGCGGGGTCGGGCATGGGGGAAGTTGGCAGCCACGGCGTTCATCGTAGGGCGTCAGGCCCGAACAGCATGCGCCAGATCGGCCAGCGTCAGCTCGGCGTGTGAGCCGATGATGCGGTGCGCGGCCGAGAGATCGTGCCCCAGGGTGAGCGGGCCGGGACAGGCAATGGTGTACATCCCCGCTGCCCGTGCCGAGGCCACCCCGGTGGCGCTGTCCTCGAAGGCAATCGAGCGTGATGGTTCGGCACCGAGTGCTGCGCACGCTTGGAGGTACGGCGCCGGATGGGGCTTGGGTCGTACGGCGATGTCGATGGTGATCAGCGCACTCAGGTGGTGATGCAGTTGGAGTTGGTGCAGGCGTGCCTCCACCCAGTCGAGCGGCGAGTTCGATGCCACGGCCATCGGAATGCCGGCGATCGCCGCCTCCTCGATCAGCGCTTCGATGCCCGGGCGGGCGCCAAGGGCGGACAACAGACGGACCTTGACGGTTTGCCGGCTGGCGCGGACGCGTTGCGTATCGATGGCTCGGCCAAGGTGTGCAGACAGTTCCTGGACCCAATCGGGCCCGACGCTGGTGCCGACGACGTGCTCGAAATGGGCAACGGTGTAGTCAGCGCCGTGCTCGCCCCACACCTCGCGGATCGATTGGTACTCGACCGTTTCGGTGTCGACGATCGTGCCGTCGAGATCGAACACGATCGCCTCGGGAAGCGGTGGACGAACGGCGGAGCGAAGCACGTTCGTGGACGCTACCGGCTAGCGTCAGAGGCGATGGTGGCTCAAGCTCAGTTCTCCGCAACAGACGTACCGGTACTACCGGGTGAGGTCGAGACGCTGTCGCTCACGCTGTTCAATCTGGGTGATCACACCGAGACCTACACCCTCGTCCCGTCGGGCCTGCTCGCCGGATGGGTGCGGATGTCGCCGCCGGTGGTCACGCTGTTCGGTGGATCGCACGAGGTCATCAACGTGACGCTGCATCCGCCGCGGTTGTCCTCCACTGCCGCCGGACCGGCTCCGCTCACCGTGCGTGTGATCCCCCAGAACGAGCCCGACGATGTCACCATCGCCGAGACCACTGTGCAGATCGGGGCCTTCCACGATCGCCGCATCGAAATGCTGCAACCCGTGCTGCGCGGGCGCCGGCGGGCCACGTTCGAGTTCCTGGTCGAGAACCACGGCAACCTGCAGGCCAGTTGCCGGTTGCACCTCATCGACACCACCCAGCGTCTTGACGGAGCATTCGATCCGCCGGCGATTGGTATCGAGCCCGGCGCCAAGAGCTTGGTGCGCCTTCGACTCAAGTCGCTCCATCGCCAGATGAGCGGCGAGTCGCGGACCCTTCCGTTCTCCGTCGAGGCCGACCAACAGGGTTTCCCCACTGCCGCGACCGATGCCACGTTCGTGCAGAGCCCGCTGATCGGCGAGCACTCCGGGCGACGGGTCATGGGTGCAGTCGCGGTCGTTGGCGTGCTGGCCGGGGCGTGGTTCGCGTTGGCGAAGCCTGTGGTCGAGCGCGCTGCGCGAGATGCCGTGAAGGGCGGGACTTCTTCGGTTCAGGTCGCCCCGCTGCCGGGGGTCGAGGCGCCCACCGACTCCACGGTGGCGACCGACGGTTCAACGCCGGTGGAGAATGTCATCAGGGGCACGCAGGCGTTCAACCGCCGGTTGGTGGTCAAGGTGGCGCTGAGCGCTTCGGCCACCGATCAGTACGTGGTGCCCAGCGGCAAGGTGCTGCGCATCACCGACGTGGTGCTGCAGAACCCCAACTTCGATACCGGCCCGGCAAACCTGTCGAACAACGATCAGGTGCTGGTCCCCTGGCGACTCGAAAATGCCACCGGCAACGAGAGCCTCCCACTGGTGAGCCCGCTGGTGTTCAAGGGCGGCGACAAGGTCACCTTCAGCTTCACGTGCGACAGCGTCGGCGACGCCCCGACCGGTTCGTGCGTTCCCGCCGTCCTGCTCAGCGGCACGCTCGCCGACAGCTGATCCGCTTGCATGAACCAGGCCTGGGCGGGTGACCCGTCAGGGCCGCGGCCAGCTGGCGGTGCCGGGGCCCGAGGCAGCAACGCGCTGCACCTGCACCGCGACCCCGGCCTCGGTGCCATCGGCCACCAGGGCGACCAATGTGCGGGTACCCGTTCGGTCGCCCTTGGGGATGAGCAACTCGGTGATGAATGCACCCGTTGCGTCGGTGGTCGCCAGCGTGGTTCGCCCAGCGCCGTCGCCCCAACCGAGTAGGACCGTAGCGTCGGCAGGGAACCCGGTGCCGCTGATGCCGAGCCGTGCGCCGGGTCGTGCGTGGCTGGTGGTGATGAGCGACGGGGAGTAGTAGCCCTGTCCGCTGACGAAGATGGACGTGTACTGGCCGGCCAATGTGCCGACAGTGACCGTCGCCGTGCGGCGGCCCGAGGCAAGCGGATTGAAGCGAATGACCACCGGGCAACTCTGACCCATGATGATCTGCGTGCCACAGCCGTTGAGGGTGATCGAGAAGTCGGCCGGGTTGGCGCCGCTGATGCCCACGGAGGTGACGACGGTGGGACCCACGAACACGTTGGAGACGTTGATGATGCGCGGAGCGCTGTTCTGGCCGACCAGTGTGGGATCGAAGTCCACCCCTGCAGGGAGGGCCTCGAGGGCGGGTTCTCCCCCTGAACCCTTCAACGGTGACGTCAGCGTGATGGCGCCGTAGCCGGTTTCGGCAACGCTGAGCGTGCCGCCGATGAGCCCGCTGTGCGATGGCGTGAGGAGCACGTACACCGAGCAGCTCTTGCCGGCGGGCACCGGGGCACCGTCGAGGCACGAGCCGCCGGTCACGGCAAAGTCGGGGGTGTCGCTGGTGGCGGTGGCCGGCACGAAGGCGCCGGGGCCGTCGTTGACCACGTTCACGTACCATTCGGGGCCGGGCACGCCCACTGTGACCGTTCCGAGATCGCCGTGGGCGATGGCGAGGCGTGGCGTGAACGATGCCAGCACGACACGCCGACCGGTGATGGAGGTATCGCCGAGCAGCCGTCCTGCCACCAGTGAATCGGCCACCAGCACGCGACCATTGGCGGACAGGTGCGGGTGGGCGTGCGCGCCAGGAGCTGGCGCTGGGCTGTCGAACGCTCTGCGGAGTTGCTGTGTGCCGAGATCGGCCACGAGTAGGTCGCCGTCGCTGGCCTCGCCGCCGCCAGGTGTTTGAATCTGCAACAGGTTGGACGATTGCGTGGAGAAGGCAACGGTGTTGCCATCGGCAGACATGGTGGGCGAGCTCGACGGGCCATCGGCGGCGATGATCGGTTGTTCTGTCACGGCAGGCACGCGGCTGACCAGCGTGACCGATGTGGTGCCGGGCTCGTCGAACACGAAGTTGGCATCGGAGTCGCGATCGACCACGTAGATCTGCGCCGGGCAGCTGGTGCGGCAGGCTGTGAGGCTGGGGGAGTTGACCAGGTTGGTGGCCGACGACGTAAAGGCCACGAGGCGACCATCGGCCGATACCGCAGGGTTGGTGGCGCCCGCATTGGCCGGGCCGGTGGACCCGCGGGAAACAAGTGACACGGCGGTGAATGGATCGGCGTTACTGCGGTCCCAGGCGAACACCTGGCTGGGAACCGTGGCGGGCGTCGTGGCACCGTTACTGACGGGCAGCACCCAGTCGGGGACGGCGTCCCCGCTGGTGGCGTCAGAGCTGAACACCACGGTGTTGCCGTCACCTGAGAGTGCAGGGTTGCGCTCGCCGACGTACACGGCACCGTTGCCGGCGGCCTCGGCGGGTAGGCCGGCTGCCTGGACAGAGCGTCCGGGCTCGTCGACCAACTTGGTCAGGTCGACGACGTCGATCGCAGTGGGGCCGTTCAGCGGATCGTCGTTGCCCGACAGCGACGCGAACGGCCGGGCGTAGGCGATGACCGAGCCGCTGCCGGAGACGGCAACGGGTTGGGTGGGGTCGACGTTGCCGCGGGCCTGGTCCTGGCCGTTGATACCGGAGATGGTCGATACCAATTCCCAGTCGTTTGCCACGCCGCCACATTCAGGCAAGATCGTGCGGTACACATCCCAGCGGGTGCCGCGGTCCTCGTCTCGGAACAGATCGAATGCCATCTCGGTGGTGACTGCCACGACGCAGCCGTCGGCGCTGATGACCGGCAGCACGCTGTTGCCGAGACGAATGCCGTCACGGGGAACAGTGAGTTCGATCAGTTGACGGGTACCCCGGTCGCTCAGCCAGACGCTGCTGGCCCGGCCATCGGCGTTGGCGGGCGGGGCGGTGAACACCACCATCCTCCCGTCACCCGACACCGTTGGGTGGTCGGCGACCGTGGGCGAGACCACCGAGAACGGCACCGTGGTGGCCACGACGCGCGCCGACACCTGTTGAGGCGCGCCAGCTGCCCCGATGGTGGTAGCGGCGAGTACCGCGAAACCTCCGCCGAGGGCCCAGCGCCGCCCTGTGTGCCGTCTTGCCATCTGGTGTCCGAGTGTCCTCGCCGCAGTGATTGGGAGCATGCGAGTCACGTCGCAATCAAGGGGCAATCCTATCCATGTCCGAGGAGGCAGGCACTGAGGCATGCCACCAATCCGTCCAGAGAATGATCGGCCGCGATGGCGGTGATCTTGAGGCCGAGTTCCTCGGCGGCCTGCGCTGTGGCCGGGCCGATGGCGATCACCACCGGGGGTGTGGAGGGTCCGAACACGTCCACCCAGGCGCGTGCAGCTGAACCGCTGGCGAAGAGCACGGCGTCGGCGGACAGCACCGACAGCAGTACGGCCGAGCGTTCGGCGGCCGGGGGCACCTGGGGGATCGTGCGGTAGGCGGCCACGACCTCGACCTGCCAACCCTTCGAGCGGAGGCCATCGGCCACCTCGTGGCCGGCCTGCTCGGCCTGGGCGATCAGGACCGTGCCGGTGCCCTCGGGGAACTCGGCAACGAGACCAGCAGCGAACTGGCGTTGCGGCACCAGATCGGCACGCAGGGGTAACGCCTCGGCGGTGGTCCTGCCGACGGCTGCAAGTCGTGGCATCCGGCGCTGCGCCTGCCCGCTGGTGGATGCCTCGAGCCGGGCAACGGCACCAGCCACGCGTGCAGCACCGTTGGGCGAGGTGACGACGAGCCAATCGAACTCGGCGAGGTGCTCGAGCGCGTGGTGCAGCGCTGCGCCGGCGTCGGATGGCTCGACGATGGCAATCAGTGGGACCACGATCGCCTCGGCGCCCAGGGCGGCGATCTGCTGGACGAGCTCATGGCTCTGGTCAGCGGCACGCGTGATGACCACCCGTCGCCCGGCGAGTGGCGGCGATGTCACCGAAGGATCTCCGCATGCAGGGCCCTGGCCGTCTCGACGGCGGTGGTGACCCAGTCGTGGTCGAGGCGCACGGTGGTCTGCAGCACACGTCCGTTGTCGTTGGCCAGAAAGGCAGTGAGGTGGCCGTTGCTCACGTGGGCGCCGATGGGCAGCGAGCAGCCCGAGCCGAGTTCGGCCAGAAAGGCGCGTTCGGCGGTGACGGCGCGGCGGGTGGGTGCATGGTCGATGATGGCCAGCGCTGCCATGGTGGTGGCGTCGTTGCTGCGGCACTCCACAGCCACACAACCCTGGCCGACGGCAGGCACCATCGCATCGGGGTCCATGTGCTGGGCGATGCGCCCGGTGAGCCCGAGGATCTCGAGCGCAGCGACCGCCATCACGATGGCGCCGTCATCGGGCACCTTCGACAGTCGGGTGTGGATGTTGCCGCGCAGCTCGACAAAGTTCAGGTCGGGCCGCAAGGCGTGCAGCTGTGCCCGTCGGCGGACCGAACCCGTGGCCACCGTCGCACCGAGACGCAGGCCATCGAGGGTGCTCCCCACCAACGCATCGCGTGGGTCGCGCCGCTCGGTGAACGCAGCGATGCTGAGGCCATCGGCTGGTTGCGACGGCAGGTCCTTTGCGCTGTGCACGGCCAGATCCGCCTGGCCGTCGAGCACGGCCCGCTGTACTTCTTTCACGAACACGCCCTGCCCGCCAATGGTGTGCAACGGGACGTCTTGGCGCTGGTCGCCGAGCGTGTCGACGAACACCAACTCGGCGCGCCATCCGGGGTGGCCCGCCTCGATGGCCGCAGCGATGACCTCGGCCTGTGTGCGCGCCTGCGCGCTGGATCGCGTGGCAATGCGCAGCAGGTGAACGGTCATCGAACCGAGCTCAGCTCAGGTTGAACAGGTCGTGCACCGCTGCGGCGTTGCGTTCGCCGCTCGGTGTGCCCACGTCCTCTTTCAGGCGCACGCTGGGATGGTGCAACAGCTTGGCGATGATGCCCCGGGTCAGCGACTCGACGGCGGAGCGCTGGGCGGGCTCGAGGCCGGCCAGACGCGATGCGAATCGCTCGAGCTCAGCCACGCGGATGGTCTCGGCGTGCTCGTGCAGTTGAGCCACCAGCGGTGCGGCTTGGCGTGCGGTGACATCGATGCTGAACCGCTCGACTTCCTCGCCCACGATGATGCGCACGGAGTCGGCCTCGGCCGCGCGCTTTTCGATCCCTTTGGCCGCCCAATCGCGCAGGTCGTCGAGATCGAGCAGGGTGACCCCGTCGAGTTGGGCAACGGCTCCGTCAACATCACGGGGGACCGCGATGTCGACCACGAGCAGCGGGGTATCGATACCGCCGCGTGCCGCATGCACGAGGTCGTGATCGATGACGACCGAGCCGGAGCCGGTACAGGTGAGCAGCACATCGACCGAGGCGATGGTGTCGCCGAGCGCATGGAACGGTACGACGCGGCCGTTGATGCGGGCGGCGAGTTGCTCGGCGCGTGCCTCGGTGCGGTTGGTGACAGTGATGTCGGCGGCACCGGCTGCAACGAGGGCCACGGCGACTCCCTCGCCCATCTCGCCGGCACCGACCACGAGAACCCGGCGACCCTTCAGAGTGCCGAGGCGTTCGGTGGCCATCTCGACGGCGGCGTGGCTGACGCTGGTGGTGGAGCGGCTGATGCCGGTCTCGGTACGGGCCCGCTTGCCCGTCTCGAGCGCATGGCGGAACAACAGGTTCAGTGTTGCCCGGGCTCCGCCCTCGCTCTGGGAGAACTCCCAGGCGTGGCGCACCTGGCCAAGGATCTCGGTCTCGCCGAGCACGGCAGAATCGAGTCCGGCTGCCACTTCGAACAGGTGGGAAACGGCGGCGTCGTCGTGCTGGCTGTACAGGTGCGGGTGCAGCTCATCGGGGGTGAGCCCACCGAGTTCGCAGAAGAAGTCGCGGATGTCGGCATAAGCGCCGTGGAAGCGTTCGGCCACGGCGTAGACCTCGGTGCGGTTGCACGTGCTGAGCACCACGGCCTCACGGATGTTGACGCGGCTGGTCAGGCTGGCGATGGCTTTCGGGAGCGATTCCACGGTGACAGAGACGCGTTCGAGCAGGGCCAGTGGCCCGGTCCGGTGGTTTACGCCTATGACCACGATTGACACGTGAGCAACAACCTTTCGTTCTTCGAGGGAAACCCTACGCGCTGGCCCCACGGCCAGAGTTATCCGAACCGAGCGAACGCAGGCCACCGCCACCGGCCCGGCGTTGCTCGTAGTAGCTGAGGATCTGCAGTTCGACGGCGAGGTCGACCTTACGAACGCTGATGCCGTGGGGCACGGCAAGTACCACGGGTGCGAAATTCAGGATGCTGGTGACGCCGGCGCGTACCAGGCGATCGGCTGCATCCTGTGCGGCCGAGGGCGGAGTGGCCACGACCCCGATGCTGACCTGACGCGATTGCACGATCTGGGCGAGGTCGTCGAGGTGACGCACGCGCACGCCACCGATGACGCTGCCCACCTTGGTGGTGTCGATGTCGACCACGCCTGCCACGGGGAAACCGCGCTCGCCGAAGCCCCCGTATCCGGCCAGGGCCTGGCCCAGATTGCCGGCACCGACGATCACCACCGCCCAATCGTGGTTGAGCCCGAGTTCTCGGCGGATCTGGTAGACGAGGAACGCGACCTCGTAGCCAACACCCCGGGTGCCGTAGCTGCCGAGATACGAGAGGTCCTTGCGGACCTTGGCGGCGTTCACGCCGGCCAACTCGGCGAGGCCTTCGCTGCTGATGTTCTCGACCTCTTCGTCGGCCTGCTCGCTCAGGATGCGTAGGTACACCGGGAGCCGGGCGACGGTGGCCTCGGGGATACGGCGGCGGACGCGTTCAACTGGCATGAGATCCACACGCTATGCACATGTGCACACGTTCACAAAGTCGGGTCGCGGTGAAATTTTCCGAATTCGGAGTGTATTTGGTCACGCGGGTCGAGTCGCCGAGCGCGCGACGCTCAGCGGGTATGTTGGCCGGTGTGACCCTGAACGCTGCTCTTGCCGCCGCCGCCACGCTGGTGGCGACAGCGTTCGCGCTGAGCACGCTCGACCGGTATCTGCGTAAGGGCCGGATGCACGAGTTGGCATGGACCATCTCGTTGTCCTTCTTCGCTCTCGGCGGGATGGCGCTGTGGTGGGCCGAGGCCCACGGTTGGGGCACTGCGACGTTTCGTGTGTTCTTCCTCGCCGGAGCCGTACTGAACGTGCCCTGGCTCGGTCTCGGCACCGTCTATCTGTTGGCGGGACCCCAATGGGGTAACCGCATCCGGATCTGGTTGGTGGCACTTTCGGGCGTTGCCACCGGTGTGGTGTTGAGCGCGCCGACCCGCATGCCGGCGTCGGGCACCGACCTCCCCACGGGCAGCGAGCTGTTCGGCGTTGCGCCGCGGGTGCTCGCCGCCGTTGGCTCAGGCGTGCCGGCACTGGTCATCATCGGCGGAGCGCTGTGGTCAGCGTGGCGCGTGGCGCGTGGCCGGGTACCCGCATTCGGCGCCGGGGCGCAGCGCACGGTGTCGCTCCCCAAGCGTTTGGCGGTCGGCAACGTGCTGATCGCTGTCGGCACACTGGTGCTGTCGGCCAGCGGCACGATTGCCGGACGCCTTGGCAAGGACCGCGCCTTTGCGCTCACGCTGCTCGTCGGCATCTGCGTGCTTTTCGCTGGGTTCCTGGTCGCCAGCGGCAGCTCCGGCCGACGAATCAGCCTGGCAGAATCAGGCCAACGAGCGGCGTAGCAACTTGCCGGTCACGTTTCGTGGCAGTTCGTCGACGAACAGGATCTTCGACGGGCACTTGTACCGGGCCAGCTCGCTGTTGCAGTAGGCAATGAGCTCGTCTTCGTCGAGGTGCACGCCGGGTGCGGGGACCACGAAGGCCTTCACGGCTTCGCCCGTATGGGGATGTGGCACACCGACCACGCCCACCTCGGATACGCCACCGTGCCCGAGCAGGACCTCTTCGACTTCGTGGGGGAACACGTTGAACCCGCTGACGATGATGAGGTCCTTGGCGCGGTCGATGAGGTACAGGAATCCGGCGCTGTCGGTCATGCCGATGTCGCCGGTGCGTAGCCAACCGTCAGCGGTGAGTACCCGGGCGGTGCCTTCTGGATCGTTGAGGTACCCCTGGAACACGTTGGGTCCGCGTACCCAGATCTCGCCGCTGTCGCCGGCGAGCACGTCGTCGCCGGTTTCGTCGACCACGCGTACCTGCACACCATCGATCACTTTGCCGACCGAGCCGGGTTTCATTGCTCCGCCGCCGGAGGAGGTGACAATGGGAGAGGCCTCGGTGAGGCCGTATCCCTCGGCGAGCTTGATGCCGAAGCGTTCGTCGAGGCGCCGCATGGCTTCCTCGGGCATCTTGGCGGCACCGGTGAGTGCCACACGCACGGTCGAGAAGGCATCGGGCGGAGCGTCGCACATGGAGAAATCAACCCACATTGGGGGTGCGCCGGGTACCACGGTGACCGAGCGATCGCGGATGGTCTCGAGCGCTGTGGAGGGGTCGAAACGCTGCACCAGCACCACCGTGGCGCCGACCGCCAGCGAGATACCCAGCACCACGTTGAGGCCCATGATGTGGAACATCGGGAGCACTGCATAGACCACATCGCTGGCCTGCATCACGGTCTCGGTGTGGATGACCTGGTCGATGTTGGACATCAGGTTGCCGTGGCTGAGCATTGCTGCCCGCGGCGCGCCGGCTGTGCCGCTGGTGAACATGAGCACCGCGAGATGATCGGGTGACACATCCAGCACCGGTATCGGGGCGCACATGATGAGCTCGTCGATCGACGTGGCGTCGTCGAGCTCGTGGCCCTCAGTGGCGATGACCCGTTGGACCAAGGGCACCTCGGCCCGATCGATATGACGCCAGGCGTTGACGGCCGCCGGGCCGACGATGACGGTGGATGCCCCGACGGTGGCCAGCTCGCGGGTGAGCTCGGGTGCCGGGCTGCTGGGGTTCAGCGGCACGGCCACTGCGCCGAGACCGAGCACTGCCAGATACGACACGACGAAGAAACGACCGTTGCCGACGAGCAGGGCTACGCGGTCGCCCTCGTTCACACCCAGCTCGGCCAGACCGCCGCGCAGACCGGCAACCTGCTCGGCCAGGGCACCATAGGTGGTGGCGCGGTTGCGGCTGATGAGTGCGACGTGCTCGGTCGGATGACCATCAATGATGTTGGCAAGATTCACTGGTTCAGCCCCCCGACGAACAACACTAGCGGGAGCGAGATACTGGCGGCGGCGCCGAGGGAAGCGCCAGCGACGAGGCGCCCGACGGGAGCAGCCGAAGCGAAGCCAAGGCCAGCACCGACCAGTGGTTAGAGCCGCATCAGCGACAGCGTGCCGGCAAGCAGAATGGCCAAGAGGAGCAGACCGAGGGCGAGGGTGGTGGCCGGGCGCATGGTCGAAACGCTACCGGTTGATGCGCAGGTTGACGGGACTGGTGACGCTCACCCGGTTGGGATCGCCCACCGCAGTGTCGGCGTCGGTGACTGTCTCCAGCACCACTTGATCGGACGGGCCGATGTGCAGCTCCTGTGCGGCGGAGCGGCGGTCCAGACACAGCGCCAGCATGCCGTAGGAATCGGTGACCAGACCAACGGCGCCGGTGCCGAGCTCGTTGAAGTTTGCGGCCAGTTTCGCGACGCGCGTGATGGGTGCACCGTTGAGCTCACCGACCGTGACCCGGATGTGGTCGCCGAGGTGGGCCACCTCGGCGGGCCCCACATTGAGCTGGCAGTTACCGAAGCGATCGACCCACAGCACCTCGGTCACCAGAGCGCTGCCTTCCTGGCGGGGCAATGGGATGACGCCGGGGATGAGCAGTTCTGCGTCGATGGGTTCGCCGAGTTCGTACAGGTCGACGCCGTTGCAAAGGTGCGCTGCTGCGGGAGCGAAGATGTCGCGACCGGCAAAGGTGGCGCCCGGGGCAACGAGCTGGTACTCGGTGTTCGACAACACCACCGCACGGCCTGCACCGCCGGCCATGGCCACGGCTGGCGCGAGCAGGCCGTTGTCGGGTCCCACCAACACACCCTCGCCGTCGCCGACCTCGATGGCGATGCTCCTGCGGCTGGTGCCAACACCGGGATCCACCACGGCAAGCACCACACCTGAGGCCACATACGAGATGGCCCGTGCGAGGGTGAGCGAACCGGCCCGGACATCGAACGCTGGCACCTCGTGGGTGATGTCGATGACGGTGACGTGCCCGGCGATGTCGCGCACCACGCTCTTCACGACACCGACGAACTCATCGACGGTGCCGTAATCGGTGAGGAACGAGATCGTGTCGTACGTGCGGCCCATGGCAGCGAGGCTAGTGCGAAGGCTCGGAACCCGGCCGAGAAACGACAAGGGCTGGTGTCAACCCCCCGATGACACCAGCCCATGTCGGCGCTGCCCTTGCGGGGCGCGACTCCCGTTTGCTTTCGCAACCGAAAGGCCAATGACGACCTCGGGGTGAACAGTAGACGAACAGTCCCCTAGGAGAAAAGAGTCACACCAAAGAATTTCTTGGGAATATTTCAAGCAGAGCGATCAGGGGTGTGCTATGCCCAGTTCGCGGCTGCGCTCGGTTGATGCCATGACGGCTGACTGCATGGCGGCGCGCACCGCGCGGTCCTCGAGCGCTTTCAGCCCGGCGGCGGTGGTGCCGCCCGGCGACGTGACCATGGCCCGCAGCGCAGCGGGGTTGCCGCGTTCGCTCAACATGGCCGCCGAGCCGACGAACAACTGCGTGACCAGCTTCTCCACTGCGGGGCGGGCGAGGCCGGCAAGGACGCCGCCCTCGATGAGCGCCTCGGCGATCATGAACAGGTACGCGGGACCGCTGCCGACCAGGCCGGTGATGGCATCGAGTTGGTACTCCGGCACGATCTCGACAATGCCGACCGAGGTGAGGATGTCGGTGGCCCACTGCAGATCCGCAGCGCTGGCGGCAGTGCCACCGGCCATGCCTGCCGCGCCGAGGCCCACCAATGCGGGTGTATTGGGCATGGTGCGGATGACGGCCACACCGGCACCAGTGGCGGACTCGAGCGTGGCGATGGAGACGCCGGCGGCAACCGACAGCACGCGCACGGCGCCAGCCCCTACTGCGGCGGCGGCAGCCGCTGGCGCATCGGGCGGCTTCACGGCAATGATCGCTGCGCTGCAGCGGGGAACCGTGTCGGTGACTGTGGTGCCCGGGAAACGGCGGGACAGTTCGTCGCGTTGACCGGCGATCACCTCGACGATGGCGAGATCGGTCGCTTCGATCCAACCAGACGAGAGCAGGCCGCCAATCAGTGCGATGCCCATGTTGCCGCCACCGATGACCGCGAGTGCATGTGTCTTCATCGCCACAACCTATTCGTTCCCACCGGA
Source organism: Actinomycetota bacterium (assembly GCA_009726095.1). Taxonomy (GTDB): domain Bacteria; phylum Actinomycetota; class Acidimicrobiia; order Acidimicrobiales; family Ilumatobacteraceae; genus WLMZ01. The sequence goes on along the minus strand of WLMZ01000001.1, from coordinate 67,102 downwards.
GTCGGCGCGTCGATATGCGGTCTGCGGACCGCCGGCTCTGTGACCGAGCCCGGCGACCAGCGGGCGGGTGACGCCACACGGGGCGCCGGCGCGGGCTCACGAATCGACTTCCCCGATGCGGCCCGCGCCGGCGAAGTCCTGAGTGCCCCCCAACGCCGCCCGTGGAAAACGGATGACCGCGGTGTCCTGGTGGGACTGTGCTCGTGTTCCTAGGAGGCAGCCCCCGCCGCGCGCAGCGCAGCGATGGCGTTGGCATCGAAGCCGAGTTCGGTGAGCAACTCGTCGGTGTGTTCGCCGAGTGTTGGTGCACCGCTGCCCAGGGTTGCGGGGGTGCTGGCGAACTGGGCGGGATGGCGCGGTTGGCGCAGCCTGCCGGCAGTGGGGTGCACCGAGTCCTGCAGCAGCCCGATGGCCTGCACGTGCGGGTCGGCCGACAGTGCGGCCGGCGACAGCACCACACCGGCCGGCACCTTGAGTTCGTCGAACCGGGCCATTGCCTGGGCCGTGGTCAGCGTTGCGGCCGCAGCGTGACAGCGCTGCATGATGCCGGCCATGACATCGACGTTGGTGCGCCGGGCGACGATGCCGGCCACGCGGGGGTCGTCGTAGCCATCGACGCCCAGTGCCTTGCACATGCCGGCAAAGTCGGCGTCGGAGGTAGGCGTGCAGATGCCCCAACCATCGCTGAAGTGCAGGGGTTTGACGGCGGTGGTGAAGCTGGACGGCATGCTGCCATCGGCGTCGAGCATCACCTCGTTGCCTGCCGCGTCGGCCCAGAGGAACGACACCACGGAGTCGAGCATCGACAGCTGCACATGTTGGCCGCCGTCGCCGCGCTCGCGGGCGAACAGCGCAGCCGTGATGGCCTGCACGGCGTACATCGCGGTGATCTTGTCGGCCGCCACCTGATTGAGAAAGCGCGGTTCGCCGGTGTCGCGGTCTGCCTGGTTGGCGCCCAACCCGGCGTATGCCTGAATGACGGTGTCGTACGCACCCTTGGTTGCGTACGGCCCGCTCGGCCCAAAACCCGACAGCGAGACGTACACCAGGTCGTTGCGCTCGCCGCGCAGCGCCTCGTACCCGAGCCCGAGGCGATCCATCACGCCCGGGCGGAAGTTCTGGATGACCACATCGGCGTCGGCCACCAGTCGCCGGGCGACATCGCGGCCGGCGTCGCTGTCGAGGTCGAGGGCGATCGACCGCTTGCCGCGATTGCACGTCTGAAAGAGCGATGACATGCCGCCAACCGAGACGCCGATCCAGCGGGCGATGTCGCCGAATCCGGGACGCTCGACCTTCACGACCGAGGCGCCCTGATCGCCCAGCAGCGCCGCTGCGTATGGGCCGGTGAGCGCAATGGAGAAATCGACGATGCGGATGCCCCGCATCGGGCCGGCGTGTGAGGTCATTCGAGGAACTCCTTCTGCGACCGTGAGCGGCCACCGGGGCCGCTGTAGGCAAGACCGTATCCGGGGGCACTTGCTCGGGCCTGTTCGGTGGCCGGGGACGACCGGAACGGTGCGATCGACGCTCGCAGGCCGGACCAACTGTCGATGAGGGCGTCCTCTGCCGCGTAGTCGAACGGGTCGGTGAGCACCATTTCCTCGGTACCACCCGCAGCCGGACGGTGGTCGGCCAACCAGCGCGCTGTCACGCCGACCGCCAGGCGAGCAGACAGCACATCGCCATAGCCGAGATCGTGCACGATGCGTCCGAGGTCGAGCACGCGGTGCGTGTTCGAGGGCTGGGCAAGCATCGGTAGAGCGGGCGTGGCGAGATCGAAGGGCAACGAAACGATCTCCATCTCGTGGTTCAGTTCGGTGCAGATCAGCTCGATCACCTGACGCACCGTGAGCACCTCAGTGTCGCCGAGGTTGAAGACCTTGCCAGCAGCCGCAGCGGGCTGTTCGATGGCGAGCAGCAGGGCATGGGCGAGGTTCTCGGTGTAGCCGTGGTGATGCAGCGTGAGGCCGTCGTCGGCCACCACGATGCGCCGCCGGCCGTCGAGGACGCGCCGCACCACACACCATTCGCGGGGGGCCAACTGATGCGGCCCGTACACGTAGGGGTAGCGAAAGTGCGCCGCCCCCGGATGGGCAGCGAAGACGGCCTGCTCGGTACGCACGATGCGAAAGCCCTTTTCGTCCTGCTCGGCGAGCGACACCACCGGTGCATCCTCGGCGGTGGGCACGGGAAGCCCGCGCGGCTCGAACGCCCACGGGTTCATCCAGCCGAGGTAGGCGGGTACGCCGCCAACGGAGAGGAATCGGCCGGTGCGCCCCATCATGAGCTCGGCAATGCGGCGCAGGCGGCCGTACATCACCACGGTTGCATCGAAGGTCTGTTCGCCGAGCGCGGCTTCGAGCGAGCTGAGGTCGTAGGGGTCGGCGTGGATGTGGGTCACCTCGGCGGGTGTCTCGTCGTGCTCGTGCAGGCCACGGTGCAAGATGGTGACCCGATGCCCCCGCTCCACGAGACCGCGCACCAGCGGTAGACCGGTGGGACCTGTACCGCCCACCACCAAGACCCGTTCCCCCATGGGCTGACAGTAGCTCGCGCGTCAGGCGAACCGGCTGGCGAAGCCGATACGTAGCAGGCCCTGGAAGCACTGCTCGGTTGCGGCGTACAACGAACCGATCACGCGGTCGAGTTCGTCCTCGCACAATGCCGCCAGCGGCAGGTCGCCGCGCAGGAACACGGCGTCTTCGATGCCGATGGCAAAGTGGATCCCGACCAGGCGCTCATTGCGGCGCAGCAGGTTCTCGTAGAGCAGCTCAGCGTTTTCTTCGGGGGCCGGCATCACGTATGCCTCGTAGCGCAACGTGCGCTGGCCGAGGGTGAGCCACACCGTGATGAACTCCTTGTCGTCGCCACGCATGCGTACGTACCAGCGCAGCTCGTCAGCCTCGCCGCGGTCGATGGCGACGATGGCGGGGTTCGTCGCTGCGAAACCAGCGAGCCATTCGTCGATCTGACGCTCGAGGACTGCGACCGATCGGTCGTCGAAGAGGTTGCTCATCCGGGGCCGACCATGAGGTAGCTACGAGCAGGCAACGAGCTCGCGCACTGCGAGGTCGGAGTACACCCGGCGCAGTCGTGCGGCGGCAAAGCTCCATGTGTAACGGCGGGCGCGGTCGGCGGCACGCACGCTCATGGAGGTGGCGAGTGCGGGGTCGTTGAGAATGGTGGCGATGCGCGATGCGAAGTGCGAGGGGTCGCGGCCAGCGACGAGATAGCCGGTGAGGCCGTCATCGACAAGGGTGAGCAAGCCACCAACGGCGCTGGCGACCACGGGAGTGCCGCACGCAGCGGCTTCGAGCGCGACCAGGCCGAAGCTCTCGCTGCGGCTGGGCACCACGACCACATCGGCCGCCCGGTAGTAGGTGGACAGGATGTGGTGGGGCTGTGGGTCGACGAAGATCACCTGGTCGCGCAGGCCGAGCGAATCGATGATGGTGCTGATTCGGGCAACCTCGGTACTGCCCTCGAGCCCGCTGGCGCCCCCGACCACGAGCAGGCGCGCATCCGGTCGGTGCAGCTCGCTCAGCGCCCGTACCGCAACATCGAGTCCCTTCAACGGCTGGATGCGGCCGACGAACAACAGCACCGGACCCGAGCCGAGCCCCAGGGCGTGCCGCGCCCCGCGCTTGTCGCCGGGGGCGAAGAACGCGTGCTCCACGCCCGGCGAGACGATCTCGATGCGACCCTGCGGGTCGCCGTAGAGGCGCCGGAACTGGCTTTCCTCCTCCGTGCAGCTGACGCAGATGGCGTCGGCACAGTTGATGATCTCGGCCTCGGCCCGTTCGCGCCACGCCGGCTCGGGGTCGCCACCCTCGGCCTTGACGCGCGCCAGGGTGTGGAAGGTGCTGACGAAGGGCAGTTCGAGCTCGTGCTTCACCCGGTGCGCCACGAGGCCGCTGAGCCAGTAGTTGGCGTGGACCACGTCGGCCCCCGGACCGTTCTTGAGGTGGTCGATGACCGCATCACCGAACTCGGTCACGACATGGGGCAGGTCTTCTTTGGCCAGGTCGAACGGGCCGGCCGGCAGGTGCACGACGCGGTGGCCCGGTTCGACCTGCACGACCTCGGGCAGCCCGGGCCGCGAGGCCCTGGTGTAGGTGGTGCAGTCGACGCCAGCCTGGGCCAGGGCGGAGACCAGCTCGCGCACATACACGTTCATGCCGCCACTGTCGCCCGACCCGGGCTGGGCCAGGGGCGAGGTGTGGAGAGAGAGCACAGCGAGCCGTTGCACGATGAGTCAAAACCCTACCGACTTGGTCGGTATTCCGCCACTGGGGCCGGTGCTGATGCTGCTGCCAGGCTCAGGTGGTGCGCCTGGCGCCGGGCTCACCCGTCGGCGAGTAAGCCGTCGACGCTGGCCTCGCCGTCGCGGTAGCGGCGCACGAGCTCGGCGGTGAGTGCATCGAGACGACCGAACAGATCGCGTCGCTCCTGTGAGCGCGCCTGCTCGAACTCCTGGAGGCCCGAGGACAGCGCAGACAATTGCGTTGCATCGAGTTCTGTCACGTGGTTGGCGCCAAGACCGCGGCAGAGCTCGTCGAGCTCGATGGCCAGCGGGTGCTCGCTGGCGTCCTCGGTGGGTCGCGGCGGTCGCGCCGGACCACCGGTGAGCTGGCGCCCCAAGATGGCGGGTAGGTACTCGGATACATCACGTTCGTTGCCGCTGACTCGTCGCTGCTGCTCGGCCAGCACCAGATCGAGCCGTCCCTGCACGAGACGGCGCACGTAGCTGATGGCATCGTCGTCGGCCTGCAGCTTGGCCCGCAGCGCGCGCAGGTCGGCAAGGCTCAGCGACGATGGGTCAGCTGACGGGTCAGATGTTGGGTTGTCCATGAATTCTCCTCAGACCGCTCCACCCGACACGGGTGGCAGCACAGCCACTTCGTCACGGGCAGAAATGACAGTATCGGCGGTTGCCGATTCTCCGTTGACCCAGATTCGGCAGCTGCTCAGCACCGCTGCGAATGCCTCACCGTAGCGAGCCTGCGCGGTGGCGAGGAGCTCGCCGACCGTGTGCCCCGGCACGTCGTCGCGTCCGGTGCCGGCTGCCTCGCGAGCCGATGCAAACAGTCGCAGAATAGCCACACGCAGATCGTACCCCCGCCGCTACCCTCGCCGGGGATGTCTGAGACCCGTATCGCCAAAGCACCGCCGACGCGGCTGCTGGTGGCCCGTCATGGTCAGAGCGAATGGAATGCGCTCGGTCGGTGGCAGGGGCACGCAGATCCGCCCCTCAGCGACGAGGGCATGCGCCAGGCTGCCGATGCCGGGATACGCCTGGGTACGTTCGATGCCGTCTGGGCGAGCGATCTGCAGCGCGCCTCGCTGACCGCCCAGATCATCGCCGAGCTCTTGGGCATCGGGCCCGTGCTCATCGATCCCCGCTTGCGCGAGACCGATGTTGGGCCCTGGCAGGGGCTCACCCACGCCGAGGTCGAGCAGGGTTGGCCGGGTCTGCTCGCCGATCGGCGCCGACCCGAGGGCTTCGAGCCCTACGACACGGCGGCCACCCGGATGTTGGCAGCCTTTGGCGATATTGCCGCCGCAAACCCGGGTGGTGAGGTGCTGATCATCAGCCACGGTGGGGCCATCCGCGCCGTGCGGCAACTGCTCGGTGCACGAAACGAACGGATGCCGAACCTCGGCGCCAGCTGGTTCCTGGTGCAACACGGCCAGGTGATCGCGGGCGACCTGGTGAGCCTGATCGACGCGGAACCAACCGGGATGGCCCTGTAGGTGCGCTGCGTACGCAATCATGGGTGAGTGACGAGCGTGATCCCATGAGCGGCGAACTGCGTCTCTTCGACGACGACGTCGTTGGTGCTGTCGCACGGACACCACCACCGGCAGCTGATCTCGTGGCGCCGTCGGCCCCTGTTGAACCCTCCCCGAACGTCGTGCCCGATTTCGACGAACCCTTCGTTGTCGAGATCGAACGGTCGGCCCGACGCAAACGCACGGTCGGGGCACAACTCACCGGCGGCGTGCTGAAGGTGGTGGTGCCCACATGGATGAGCCGCGCCGAGCAGGATCACTGGGTCGACGTGATGAGCGGGCGTTACCGTCGCAAGCTGTCGGCAGATCGACTCGATCTCGTCGACCGGGCGCTGACGCTCTCGCGTCGCCACGATCTGCCACGCGCCCGCGAGATTCGCTGGTCTGACGACATGTTGAAGCGGTGGGGCTCGTGTACCCCGACCACCGGTCTCATCCGGATCAGTACGCGCCTCGCCCGATTTCCCGACTGGGTGATCGATTACGTCATCGTCCACGAGCTCGCGCATCTTGAGGTGGGTGATCATTCCCCGGAGTTCTGGCGCCTCGTGCACCGCTATCCAAAAGCCGAGCGGGCGATTGGCTACCTCATCGCGAAATCGGACGACGACCCCGAATAGGTTGCGTTGACGCGAACAGCACGCTGCCCCCCAGGAACGCCGCCATCAGGATGATCAGCAGTGTCGGCAGCTCCGACGGGCTCGATCCACCGGGCACGTTGAGCTGATGTGCATTGGGCGTCGGCAACACGATGGGTTCGAGAGCGCCAGCAGCGGTCTGGACAACGCCGACGTCAGCGCTCGACATCTGCTCTCCGTCGCGCACTGCCACCAGCGGGGTCCGCGAGGTGAGCGGATCCACGTGAGGCACCCGCAGACCAGCAGGAAGGTTCGACACGCCCAGGCTGTACATCCCGCTGGCGAGCCGGGTGAAGCTGAACCTGCCGTCGGTGCCGGTGCTCGTGGTGCCGAGCGTTGTACCCGTTGCGCCGTACAGGGTCACGGTGGCGCCCGCCACCCCGGCCTCGTTCGGCTGTTGGGTGCCGTCGGAGTTCTGATCGATCCAGACCCGGTCGCCGAGCACGGCGGTTTCTGACCCGGCGGCCGCTGGGGACACGGAGACGGGGTTCATCGGCCGATCCACGAGCACGGGCCGCATGGAGACGGCTCCGGGGTGGCCGAAGTCGACCAGCATTGCTTCGCCGATCGACGGTCCACCGGTGGAGAATGCTGCCCGCAAGGGCAGGGCCGGTGGCTCGATCGAGACCCAGCAGGCCAGACCGTCGAGGGCGAGCGTGTAGTGCCCGAGGGCATCGGTGATGGTGCTCACGGTTGCGCCGTAGGTGTCGTCGCTGGTCCCGAACGTCAGGTCATCGCCGGCATCCAACGAGCACACGCCGATCACGGTGATCCCGCTCATGCCGGGGCCGCCAGCATCACCGGATCCGGACGGCATCGTCGAGGACGTAGGGACCGTCGCCGCTGGGTCGGTTGGCGTCGCTGGCTCCGCAGGGGAGGAGCCGTCAGGGACCGTGTCGGTGGGTGATGTGCCGGTTGGTGATGTGTCGGTTGGTGATGAGCCACTGGGCGACGTGTCGTCGGTGCCGGTGCCGATCCCGACAACGGTCGTGGCGTCGGGACCCGCGCTGCCGGGAGCGCCGGCGGTCGTGGTGGCTGACGGAGGCACGGGCGGATCACTCGTGTCGACCACGACCCCAGAGACCAAACGGATGGATGGAGCACTGGCCTCTGCGTTGATTGGTGCCGTGGAGGAGACGACCCCGGCGAGTGCAAGCAGCGCGGCAACCTGCAGGGCGATCCGGCGAGGTCCGAGTTTGGCCGAGGGGTTGTCGTCGAGTTGCCCGGAAAGGGGTTGCTCGCCGGCGAACACGCCACGAGCGGGGAGCACGGCGCAGCACTCAGCCAGCGTGTTGAGCGCGTAGGAATCGACGTCGTTGAATTCGACGCCGATGCGCCAGGCGCTGAGCAGGTCGGGGCGAACATTGCGCACGGTGCAGGGCACCTGGAGCGAGGTGATGCCCGTTTCGCTGGGCACCGAGAACGACAGCTGCAGGTGCTCGCCAACATCGACAGCGTGATCGGCCAGCAGGCCGGCACCGAGCATCGTGAGATCCGAGACGTACACGTCGAGTTCGCCAAGACGCCCGGTACCCGACGCCCCGAGGCGCATCGCTCGCCGGTTCTGACGTCGGCGGGCCAGCAGCCGCAGAGAATCCAGCGAACCCGCCAGCAGCCACAGGGAAACCGCCGAGAGGCCGATCTGGACGTTGTGATCGAGCGGGTGCAGGGCATGGGTGAAGCGATCGGAGATGCCGCGAATCACGAGCACCGAGCTGATCGCCACCACGAAACCGACCGGTAACCCGACTGCCCGTACCGAGCCGCGCAGTCGATCTCCGGGTCGAAGGGCGCCACCGGACAACAGCGCCAGCGAAACCGAGGCGAGCACAAAGGCCGGTAACCACAAATACAGGAGTGCTGATGGGTCGGCGGCGAACGGAGCGCGGCCGGCCAACAACGCACCCAGCACGACGCCAGCCAAGCCGGCACGGCGCAATCCGTCGATCGAACGGACGGCCCAGGCAGCGAGCGCCATGCGGTCGCGCCGGTGCAGCCCACGGGCCCGCAGGGCACCATGCGAACCGGTCAGCAGGTGCCAACCAGCGTCGGCCCGGCTGCGTCGATCGGCGGCGACGGCGGGAGCCGATGTCAGCGGCTTCTCGGCGACCACTGCCGGGCCGGATGCGGCGATGACCAGCGTGCCCCGGGTGGCGAATTGCGGCATGAGTTCCCACAGCACCCGGTACCGGGGGCGATCGGTCAGGTTGATGCCCTCGAGGGCCGAACGGCGGATGAGCGCCCCGCTGCCCGTCACGATGCCCGTGCCGCGTGCACCGAGGGCCGGGTTCAGCCCGATGCGCTCGAAGGTCAGGTCGTGCCGGCCGTCCGGTCCGTGCTCGGCCGAGTCGCCATGCGAGGCGGTGACAACACCCTGCACCGCGGCGACGCGGTCGTTGGTCATCCACTGGGCCAGCGATCGTGCCGCCCCTGCAGCGAGGATGTCCCCCGCATCGAGGAGGAGGATGAACTGGCGGCGCGATGCTGCAGCCGCTGTGGCGAGCCCGGTGGTGTCGCTGGCGTGGGGCACCCGAAAATTGGCGTCGAACTCGGCGGCGAGTCGGGCCACTTCGAGCCGTCGGGAATGATCGATGACGAGCGCATCCGGTCGGAGCGGATCGAGGTGCAGCGCCACCAGTGTGGCGCGCAGGTCCTCCAGTGATCTTCCGGTGGCGACGATCGCCACGTCGTAGTCCGGCTCGTTGGCGTGCTTCGACGAGTTGACCAGGTGGATCTTGGGCATCGTGCCCGGTTGACGCCACAGGGCCCAGACGAGCAGGGCAACGCAGAGCAGACCAGTGACCTCCACGACAAGGGCGGGAACGGCCAACCACCAGGCAACCGATGCCCCGGCGCCGTGCAACGACCAACCACAGCGCCACACCAGATATGCAATGCCGACGGCCAACGCAACCAGCCCGAACTGTTGGCCGAGCCGGTGCACCGACGTTGACTGAGGATCCACAAAGCCGTCGAGCCCAATGCCGTGGCGAGGCTGGGGATCTGATTTCTTCCGCTGGCTCATGGTGTCCCGACGTGCATGATGTGGCTGTCTCGCTTCTGGCTGATCCGTGTGCTGTCGTGCGCGGCGAGCGAACGCTGTGCTGTTCATATCGACACGCAACGTCGTCTCCTTGAGCCGTTCTTGTCGATGGCCTGACCCATGGCCTTGTTGATCTTCTCCATAAGTTGACGAACGACGTTGCGGAGTTGGGCGGGTCGACCCCCGATGACGGGGTCGCGCGGAGTAGCCTCTCGTCCTTGTGGGTACCGACAAGCGTGAACGTCAGAAAGCCAACCGTCAGCTGAAGCTCGAGGAGCTTGCGCGCGACGCTCGCAAGGCCAAGACGAAAAAGCGTGGCCTTCAGATCGGTGTCGGCGTGCCGGCGCTCATCGTGGCCGTGTTCCTGCTCGTGCGCCTGTTCGGCAGCGACACCTCGAGCACCCCGACGTCGGCCACCACCACGACCGTGGCCACCGACGTCGGCCTGCCCAGCACCACCATCGGCACGCCCCCTGCAACCGACGCGTCAGGCGCTTACCCCTGCCCCGCCGCTGATGGCACTGCGCCCCGCGTTGTGGCCTTCAAGGCTGCCGCCCCCAGTTGCATCGCCGTTGGAAAGACCTACACGGCGCTGATCGAGACCAACAAGGGCAGCTATACGGTTGCGCTCGACGCTGTGAACTCGCCGCTGAACGTGAACCAGTTCGTGTACCTGGCTCGTTACCACTTCTACGACGGCACGCCCTGCCATCGCGCCATCAAGGACTTCATGGTGCAGTGTGGCGATCCCACCGGTACCGGTTCGGGCGGCGCCGGCATCTCCGTGCCCGTGGAGGCGCCCAAGAGCGGCAAGTACGCCCTGGGCACCGTGGCCATGGCCAAGGCGTCAGGCGCCACCACCAACGACAGCCAGTTCTTCGTGATCACCGGTGACGCCGGCGTGGCCCTGCCTGCCGAGTACAGCCTGCTCGGTCAGGTCACCGACGGCTTCGACACCTCGGTGCGCGGCCTCGAGGCGGCAGCCGATCCTGCGGCATCCAATGGCGTGCCCACCAAGGAGCCGATCTCCATCACCAAGGTCACCATCACCGAGCAGTAGCAACCGTTCCGCTGGCGCCGGCCAGGTGGCGCCGGTCGGGTGGAATCGTTCGGGTGGAATCGTTCAGCTGGTGAGGTCGCCGTGAAGCTCGACGTTGCCGACCATTTCCCAGGTTGAGTCAGCCCGCAGCAGTGCGCTGCCCGTGGGTAACACGGCCACAGCGAAACCCTTGGCCAGCTTCAACGTGCGATGCAGGCGTTCGGGGGACCAGGTCTCTGACTCGGTCAGCAGGGCGAGCCCGTTAACCAGGCCCAGACCCAACGTGAACGCGCCGCCGCGTGGGTCGGTCATGGGGTCGCACAGGCATGCGGCGCTGGCGCCGGTGGCGGCCACGACGCCACCGTTGGCGATGACGCTGCGCAACGCCTCGAAGGTGGCGGCATCTTTCAGGACCGAACGGAGATGGAGGGGTGAGTCGCCGACCAGATAGACCATGCGCGCCTGCTCGACCGCCCGTGCGTGCGTGGTGTCGTTGGCGTCCGCCCGGCGCAGCACCAACCGGCCATCGATGGAGACGCCCATGCGCTCACCCCACTGTCGTGCGGTGTCGATGAGCCTGCTGGGGTGTTCGAACGCATCCGCTGTGGGCAACACGACCACCTCGGTGGCAGCCGCCGCAGCGATCAGTCGACGGTCGAGTTCGTCATTGGCCTCGAAGGGGCCACCACCCAGGAGTGCAAGCGTTCCGGTCATTGCCTCACTGTATTCGACCGGCAGCTCAGCCTTTGGTTGCTTGCCGTCGCGACGATGCACGCAGGGCGGTCGCGCCGATCAGCCCGGCCGAAATCGAGGCCACCAATACGGCGAACTTGTCGTGGCCGAGATCTACGGCGTTACCGAACGCAAGGTCGGACACGAACAGGCTGACGGTGAAACCAATGCCGGCAACGGCGCCAATGGCGGCAATCTGTGACATGCGCACGCCGTTGGGTAGCTCGGCCACCCCCGTCCGCACGGCCAACCACGATGCCAGGGTGATACCGACGGGCTTGCCGATCACCAGGCCGACGATGATTCCCCAGAACACGTGTGCGCTGAGGACCCCGTCGAACAGTTCGCTGTTCAGCCGAATGCCGGCGTTGGAGAGGGCGAAGATGGGCACGATGACAAAGCTCGACCATGGGTGTAGGGCGTGTTCGAGTCGTTCGACCACGCTGGTGGAACCCGAGGACAACACGGCGGTCGTGGGTGCGAGCAGGCCCATGATCACCCCGGCAATGGTGGCGTGGATCCCTGCTTCGTGCAGAGCGAACCACAACACGGTCCCCGCCACGAGATAGGGGCCCATCGCTCCCACCCGTAGGCGTCGCATCGCGATGGTGAGCGCCACCATTGCGACGCCCAGTGCCAACCAGGAGAACCGGATGCCGTTGCTGTAGAAGACAGCGATGACCACAATGGCGCCGATGTCATCGACGATTGCGACGGCGAGCAGGAACAACGACAATGATGCCGGCACGATCCTGCGCCCGATCAGCGCAATGACCCCCAACGCCAAGGCGATATCGGTGGCCATCGGCACGCCCCAACCCCGGATGGTGGGTTGGCCGGTGTTGATGATTGCGAACAGCGCTGCTGGCACAACCATCCCACCGAGCGCTGCAGCAACGGGCAGGGCGGCCCGTCGGGGCACCCGCAGTTCGCCCTGCACCAACTCGCGCTTGATCTCCAGACCGACGACCAGAAAGAAGATGGCCATCAGCGCGTCGTTGACCCAGTGCTTCAGGTCGAGCCGCAGGACGTGGTGACCGACAGAGATGGCCGCCTCGGTCGACCACCACGACTCGTAGTTGTGCGGCGCGGCATTGGCCCAGACGACAGCGGCGATGGCCGCACCGACGGCCAGGATTCCTCCAGCGGCCTCTGTGGCGAGAAATGCCCGTAGTGGCCGCAAGATCGTTCGTTGAACCACGTCCGAATCCTAGGACATCGGCATTGTCGGCCGTCCGGCTTCAGTTGGTTACCCGCCGGTAAGTAGCGTCATGAAATGGACAACATCACGACAGTTGGCATCTTGGGTTCGGGGATCATGGGATCCGGGTTGGCCGAGGTTGCCGCCAAAGCGGGCTACAACGTCATCTTACGATCGCGTACGCAGGCGAGCGCCGACGCCATGGTGGCGTCGCTCACCAAGAACCTGGCCAAGCAGGTGGAGCGCGGCAAGCTCGCCGACGACGAGCGCCTGGTCATCCTCGGCCGGGTCAGCGCCACCGATCACCTCGGTGCGCTCCGCGACTGCGATCTCGTCATCGAGAGCGTGATCGAGGATTTGGCAGTGAAGAAGGAACTGTTTGCCGAGCTCGAGCAGGTCGTGCAGCCCAACGCAATTTTCGCCACGAACACCAGCACGCTCGCCGTGGTTGAACTGGCAATGGTGACCCAACGCCCCGACAAGGTGTGCGGTATTCACTTCTTCAACCCGGCCCCGATGATGAAGCTCGTGGAGATCGTCCGGCCGCTCACCGCCAGCGACGACACGATCGCAGCGGCCACTGCGTTCGCCGTGGCGTGCGGCAAGGACGCCGTCGAGGTCAAGGATCAGGCCGGCTTCATCGTGAACGCGTTGTTGTTCCCGTACCTCAACAATGCGGTGCGCCTCAGCGAGCAGGGCACGGCGTCCATTGCCGATATCGACACGGCGATGAAGGGTGGCTGCAACTTTCCGATGGGCCCGTTCGCGCTGCTCGACCTGGTGGGGCTCGACACCTCGCTGGCCATCCTCGATGCACTGTATGCCGAGTTCCGTGATCCCAATTACGCCGCAGTTCCCACGCTGCGTCGCATGGTTGCCGCTGGTCGTTTGGGCCGCAAGAGCGGTCGCGGGTTCTTCGACTACTCACGCTGATTCAGTCGCTCGCGCACTGAACAACGCATTCTTGTCGGGCATGCTGGTGCGGTGACCGCCTTCGATGCCTCGCCTGTGGAGCCACCGCGTTCGCGCTGGCGGCTCCCCCTGGCGCATCGCGCCGACGAACATGGTCTGGCCGGTGTCGGTGCCGATCTCGAACCGGGCACGCTGCTGGCTGCTTACCGCAGCGGCTTGTTCCCGATGCCGATCGATTGGTGGGAGGTGGCCTGGTGGTCACCCGACCCGCGTGGCATCATCCCACTGGATGGCCTGCACGTGTCGAAGTCGTTGCGTCAGAGTTGCCGGAAGTACAACGTGCGGTTCAACACATGTTTTCGCGAGGTGATGACGCGTTGCAGCGATCCGCGTCGTCCACACGGCTGGATCAACCAGGACTTCGTCGATGCCTACTCCCGCCTGCACGCGCTGGGTTGGGCACACAGCGTCGAGGTGTTCGATGCCGACGCTCGTCTCGTGGGTGGGCTGTACGGCGTGAAGGTCGGTGGACTCTTCGCCGGAGAGAGCATGTTCTCCGAGGCCACCGATGCATCAAAGGTTGCTCTCGTGGCGTTGGTGGACGAACTCGGTCGTGCGGGAGCGCTGTTGCTCGACGTGCAGTGGACCACCGAGCACCTCCGCTCGTTGGGGGCAGTCGACGTGTCCCGCAGCACATATCTGGGGCTGCTCGAACGGGCGACAGCATCGTGAGCAACGGCGTGTCGACGAGCAGGCAGGGCAGTTCGTCGGTGTCGGCCCGTTCCGCCACGGCCGACACCGGCAAGACCTGCGCGATGGAGGGGAGACCAACCGTCGCAGCATCGCAGGTCGCGTATTCGCGACGCTGCCGATGGTGTATCGGCAGGCACAGTGGCCGACTTGAGCGTTTGTTGAAGAATTGTTCAGGATTCTTTTCCCGGGCGACGTCGGTGTCGTTGCTCGGTATCCCGATCGCGCTGTTCGGGGCCTCGTGCAGCAACGACGACTCCAGAACCCTGACCGTCCCCGTTGGTTCGGTCGTGCGCGCATCAGCCGACTTTCCGGTTGGCCTGCGCCTGATCCTGGGCAGCTCGCCGGCGCCCACCAACGATCAGTTCGAGGTGTTCGTGTGCGCCGTGCCGCTCGACACCACCGACGCGATCTACGGCCGGCTGCCGTTGCGGCTGGACCTGGTGCCCGACGACGTGGCCGCCAAACTCGACACGACCGTTACCCCGTACTTCGAGGCGTTGTCCCACGGGCTCTATCACCCGCACTTCGTCGCTGGGCTGACGCTCACCATGGCGCCGGGCGAAACCCATGACCAGTGTCTCCAGCGGGCCATCGATGCCAGCGGCGCCACCACGGCTGCGGTGTTGGTGGTGGCCAATGCCGAGCATCTCGCCACCGAGCCGGGCGGGTGGGGGCTGGCCGGTTCGGCCTGCACGACGGAGTTCTGCCCAGCCCGCCAGACGCGCCGTGCCCTGTACGTCGGCGCTTCTGACTTTCATCCCGACTGGGGCGCGGTCCCGGCGGTCGACCTGATTGAGCACGAGATCGGGCACACGCTCGGCCTTCCGCACAGCGGCGATTTCGGCAGCACCGATCAGCACGCGAGCGGCATCGACCTGATGAGCAACAGCGCCTCGCCGCGCGACGCCGAGCCCGCTCGCCGGAATGGACCGGACACGCTCGCCGTCAACCGATTGGCGCTCGGCTGGCTGACCGCCGACGATCTCGCGGTTGCAGCGCCCGGAGGCGGCGCGTTCAGTCTCTGGCCATCCACCGGCGCGCAGGGGCTGCGTTTGCTGGTGCTGCCGATCGCAGACGGCTCGTTCCTCTCGGTCGAATACCTCACAGCCGACGGCTTCAATGACTTTCTTCCAGCCGCCGGGCTGGCGGTGCATCACATCGACCAATCGCCTGCTGCGTGTGCCGCTGAACTCGGTACCGATGCCGCGACCGAGGTCACGACGGGCGACGCAACAGCGGGTCCGTGCACGGGTGCAACGCGCGTGCAGGCCACGCTCGGCAGCACGGCGCCTCACCTGCAGTTGCTGTCGACCCCAGGATCTTCGTGGACGATCGAGGGCTGGCGGATCACCGTTGGCGCCACCGGGCGCTCGGCGCAGGTGGAAGTGCGCCCCGCCAGCGGGTAACACTTGCATCATGAACGACAGTACGCCTGACGCCGCGCCGCGCGATGAACCCTGGTTGATGCGCACCTACTCGGGCCATTCCACAGCCGGGGCATCCAACGAGTTGTACCGCACGAACCTGGCCAAGGGCCAGACCGGTTTGTCCATCGCCTTCGATCTCCCCACGCAGACCGGCTACGACCCGGACGACACCCTGGCCAGGGGCGAGGTCGGCAAGGTGGGGGTACCAGTGGCCCACCTCGGCCACATGCGCACGCTGCTGCACTCCATACCTCCGGCGAAGATGAACACCTCGATGACCATCAATGCCACCGCAGCGTGGTTGCTGGCGCTCTACGTCGCCAACGCCGACGAACAGGGCGTGCCCAGCGAGGCGCTGCGCGGCACGACGCAGAACGACATCGTCAAGGAATATCTCAGCCGCGGTACCTACATCTTCCCACCCGAGGCATCTCGTCGGTTGATCGTCGACATGGTCGCCTGGTGCGCGCAGCACGCACCGAAGTGGAACCCGATGAACGTGTGCTCGTACCATCTGCAAGAGGCCGGGGCCACGCCGGTGCAGGAGATCGCATACTCGCTCGCCACTGCCATTGGTGTGCTCGATGCCGTCCGTGACAGCGGCCAGGTCGAGCCCGATCAGTTCGCCCAGGTCTTCGGTTCCATCTCGTTCTTCGTCAACGCTGGCATCCGGTTCATCGAGGAGACGTGCAAGATGCGTGCGTTCACCCAACTGTGGGACCGCATCGGGCTCGAGCGTTACGGGGTAACCAACGACAAGGCTCGTCGGTTCCGTTACGGCGTGCAGGTGAACTCCCTGGGGCTCACCGAGGCCCAGCCCGAGAACAACATCCAGCGCATCGTGCTCGAGATGCTTGCGGTCACGTTGTCAAAAGACGCGCGGGCGCGCAGTGTGCAACTGCCGGCATGGAACGAGGCGCTCGGGCTTCCCCGTCCGTGGGACCAGCAGTGGTCGTTGCGTATGCAACAGGTACTCGCTTTCGAGACCGACCTGCTGGAGTACGACGACATCTTCGAGGGCTCTGTCGTCATCGAGGCCAAGACCAACGAACTGCGCGACGCTGCGTGGGCCGAGCTCCAAGACGTGCTCGGCCTCGGTGGTGCGTTTGAGGCCGTCGACGAGCTGAAGGGTCGTCTCGTACGGTCCATGGCCGGGCGCACTCGTCGTATTGAATCGGGCGAGCAGATGGTGGTCGGCGTGAACAGCTTCAAGGAGACAGCCGAGAGCCCGTTGGGTGGCGAGGGCAACATCTTGGTGGTCGATCCCGCGGTCGAGCAGGAGACCATCGACGATGTCGAGCAGTGGCGTGCCAATCGCGACAACGCGGCTGTCGAGGCGGCGCTGGTTGCGTTGCGGGCGGCGGCTGAGGGTGACGAGAACATCATGCTGGCGTCCATCCGCCTGGCCCGTGCCGGTGGCACCACGGGCGAGTGGGCCACCACGCTGCGGGGCGTGTTCGGCGAATACCGTGCGCCCACCGGGGTGAGCGCCGCAGTGGGCCGTCGCAGCAGCGAGCTGGCTGCCGTGGCCGAGTACGTACGCAGCATCCCCGGCGGGCCGCCGAAGTTCCTGGTTGCGAAGCCCGGCCTCGATGGTCATTCCAATGGCGCCGAGCAGATCGCCGTGGCCGCGCGCGATGCGGGCATGGAGGTGGTCTACAGCGGTATCCGCCTGACACCCGAGCAGATCGCTGCGTCGGCCCGCGACGAGGACCCCGATGTGATTGGCCTGTCCATTCTCAGCGGATCGCACCTTGCACTGGTTCCCGACGTGCTGGCATGTCTGGCTGCGCTGGGCGTGGACATCCCCGTGGTGGTAGGTGGCATCATCCCCCAGCAAGATCAGGAGCGGCTCGCCGCAGCAGGCGTCGCCCGCTGCTACACGCCCAAGGACTACGAACTCAGCAGCATCATGCGTGACATCGCCGAACTGGCGGCGCGCCACCGCAACGGCGGATGAGCGTCGTCGATCCCTCGTCGGCGGCGGCGGGTCGCCCCCAGGTCCCGATGGATGGCTGGTACAACGACCGTGCGCGACACGGCGGAGCCGACGCCGTGCCGTTGCCGAACGGTGGCCGGTTGTGGCTGTGCGGCAAACACTTTGTGGGGCCCGACCCCGACGCTGCGCTGGCGGCCGTTGGTGCGTCCGCGGTTGTGTGCCTGAACCAACGCAGTGAGCTGGTGGACCGGTATCCGCACTACGTCGAGTGGCTGCGAACGCAGGCGCCGCTGCGGGCGGTGTGGTTCCCCATTCCCGACCTCGGCGCACCGCACCTGGACGCCGCAACCGAGCTGCTCGAGTCGTTGTGCCAGCGGGTCGAACGTGGGGACACGTTGTTGGTGCATTGCGGCGCCGGCATCGGCCGTGCGGGCACGATCGCTGCGGGTTTGCTGATGGCTCTGGGATCGGGTGCCGCCGACGCACTCGCTCTGGTGGCAGCGCATCGACCGATGGCTGGACCCGAGGCAGGGGCACAGCGCGACCTGATCGCTGCGCTCGTCGCACCCTGATCAGGCCCGATGATCAGGCCCGATGATCAGGCCCGATGATCAGGCCCGGTGATCAGGAGGACTGTGCGTTATTCGGTGCGCAGGTGCTGACAGGCCGGTTGTCAGGCGAAAAGTTGGCTCGAAGGTCCGAAAATGGTTGTTCGAAAGGGCTTCGACCGTGTGTGCGGGAGCCGGGAGCGTTGTTCGTGTGTGGCTGGTCGCTCCGCACGGTTCTACTCGGAGCAATCGAGATGTGCAGAAGAATATGCAGCGTCAAGGCACTTGGGCGGCCCAAAGTTTTGCAGCGTGTAGACATAGGGGTTGTCCTCGTCCATACGCTTGTGCTCGCTTGCAACCACAGTGAACTGTAAACCTTGTCCATAACCAGCTGAGAACTCCCAGACCTCGCTTCTGCCGGTGTAGTTGTCGGTGATGCTCTGGAGGCCTTTCGAGATGGCATGCACCCCTGCGGCGCTCGACCGCGCCTTCACCCGATCAACCTGCAGTCCCCACGCGTGGGATTGCGTGGAACCGTCATAGTCGTAGTGCTTGTTTTGCAGGTGACATCCGTAGGTGTTCGCAGCACTAGTTTTGTCTGCCTCGCTTGCGGTGCCAGCAAAACTCAAATGGCCTCTGAGCGGCACGCACGCCTCGATCTGAAGGTCGAGGTCAGTAAATTGGCCCTTGACCTTCCCAATCCATTCGTGTTGGCACGCTGTCGGGTCAGCGGCATAGGTGTCGAAGAGGAAGTTCCTCGACGCCGGGGTGGGCGGGAACAAATACTCGTTGACAGTCGGGCCTACCCACCAAAACTCCTCCTCCACTTTGGGCCAGTAGGTCTCCATGGTGCAACTTTGGAGGTACACCACTCCCGCGCCGTTCTGCATATCGGTGACCCTCAGCAGGTACGGGCCGTCGTTCCTGATCACGATCTTCGATCCGTAGTTGACCTTCTTGCTGATGACGTTGTAGGTGGCCCCTTCGCGCTTACTGGTCGAATCGGAAGCGCTGACCAGGGCCCACGTTCCAGCAGCGATCGCCAGCGCAACGACTGTTGCAATCACGGCGTTTCTCTTTGTGCGCAACCTCTGACGGTTCATCCCAACGTCTCCCCTCCCCTGACACACCGTGCCCGAGAGAGCCAGCTAACTAGACGAACGATTGGACAAGAAGTACGAAGGGCCGGCTCGGTAGAGGAAAGGTCGTCGGTGGTGCAGCGCCCCGGCACACATCAAAGCCCTCGCGCAGTCAATGTCTGTGATCAGGCCCGATGATCAGGCCCGATGATCAGGCCCGGTGAACAGGCCCAATGATCAGGCCCAATGATCAGGCCCGGGCACCGATCTGGCCATCGATCCACTCCTCCAGCACCGGGCCGCTTTCGAAGCTGGTGATGAGGGCATGGCGCGCCGAGGTGCCGGGGTGTACCACCACGTGCCAGAGGCGTTGGGTGTCGACGACGAAACGGGCGCCACGCGAAAGCGGTACGCGCACCTCGGTGGACGGATCGGGGAGTCCATCGGGCCCGTTGTCCATCAGCAGCATGTAGCTGTCGGGATTGTCGCTGAGCTCTACCCACGACCGTACGACCCAGCCCTCGTTGTCGGGGTTGAAGCGGTTGTTGTCGTCGCGGTGGATACTGCGAATCGCTGTCTCGCGATCTTGGGGCTGCAACTTGATGATGCGAACCCGGCCGAAGTTGGCGCCGACGCCCGACACGTAGTGCTTCAGCGTGGGCGCGTGGTCGGCATTCGAGGTCCAGAGCGCGTCCTTGTCGGTCTTGCCCTTGTCCCAGAAGCCGCGACAATCCAGCTCGCCGTCGGCTGATGCGAGCGGCGCGAAGTTGGTGTCACCACCGCTCTTCCAATCGAGGTACTCGAGCGACTCGTACTCGCTCGGCGGCACCACGAAATCTGCGGCAGGCAACTGCACGAAGCCCGTTGCGTTGAGAATCGGCAGACGGGGGTGAGGAGTGTGCAGCGGGATCGCGACGGACCAGTGTTCCTGTGTGGGCCAGAACGATGTCATGAACGAAGTCTAGGACCGCATCCCGGATCGGATCAGGTCACCGCAGCGGTCCAGCATCGGCCCGTTTCAGAACTGGTCCGGCGTCAGCCAGAGGTGGTGACTGGTGCGGTGGTGACTGGTGTGGTGGGTGCCGTCGTTGGGGGCAGCGTGACCGTCTCGCCCTGTTGGGGCAGGTTCAGTTTTTGACCGGCCTGGATTTTGTCGGGGTCGGTGATGTTGTTGAAGGCCGCGAGATCGGCCGCGCTGATGCCGAACTTCTTGGCGATGCTGAACAACGAGTCGCCCTTCCGTACCACGTACACCTGCGGGATGGTGGTGGTGGTGGCCGGCATGGTGGTGGTCGTCGACGTGGTGGAGATGGGCGGCAGGGTGTCGTTGGCCGAACTGTCGCTGCTGCACGCCGCTACCAATGCAGCAGACGAGACCAGTCCGATGACCAGGGCAAGGCGTGCGCGATAACTCATCCGCGCCATGCTACGCATAGATTCGTCAAGGTGCAGCCTGCCTCAACCCCCGCTCCCGTACCCGGCGCCTACCCGGGAGCGATGGCCCCGGATCGCGACTATTCCATCGCTGCCGGACAGGTCAACATCGCTGTGCATGAGTGGGGCGCTGAAACCGCTGACCCGATGTTCCTCGTGCACGGCGGCTTCGACTTCGCTCGCACCTACGACGTGTTCGCGCCGTTGCTTGCACGGGCGGGTTGGCGCGTTGTCAGCTGGGACCAACGCGGTCACGGCGACAGCGATCACACCGAGCTGTATTCGTGGGACGGCGACATGCGCGATGCGATGGCCGTGATGGACTCGGTCACCTCCCGTCCGGCGCCTGTGATCGGGCACTCCAAGGGCGGGGCACTGATGATCCAGCTCGCCGATGCCCAGCCGTATCGCTTCAGCCATCTCATCAACATGGATGGCATCCCTTACCGTCGCCGTATTCCCGACGTCTCCGATCACGAGCGCACCCGGATGATGGCCGGCGACGTGCAACGCTGGCTCGACGACCGCCGCAAGGTCAGCCAGGCATCGCGCAAGCCCGGAACGCTCGACGATCTCGCCCGCCGCCGCGGCCGGATGAACCCTCGACTCTCACACGAGTGGCTGTGCCATCTCGTCACCGTCGGTGCACGTCATGATGCCGATGGCTGGCGATGGAAGATCGACCCCGCCATGCGCTTCGGTGGTTTTGGGCCGTGGCGCCCCGAGTGGACCATCACCCGGCTGCCGGGCCTGCCCATGCCGTTCTTCGGCATCCTCGGCAGCGAGCTCGAGGAGATGGGATGGGGCACGCTGCCCCGCCACGTGGCCAAGTACCTGCCCGACGGCGGACGGTGCGAGGTGCTCGACAACGTCGGTCACTTCGTGCACATCGAACAGCCACATCTGGTGTCATCGATGATTCTCGATTTCCTCGGTGGTGCATCATGAGCCGGGTCTCCATGCTGCTGCACGGCAAGGTCTCCCTGGCGCTGCACTACCTGCGTGAGGGTGAGGGTCGCCCGTTGCTGTTGTTGCACGGGCTCGGCGAGCACGCCCCCGCCACCGAGCCTGCCTGGTGCAACGAGTGGCCCGGCCCCGTGACCGCACTCGATTTCACCGGCCACGGGCACAGCACCGTGCCGCGCGGTGGTGGGTACAGCGCCGAGATGCTGCTGGCCGATGCTGATACGGCGCTGGCCGCTCTCGGCGAGGTCACCGTGGTAGGCCGCGGTCTCGGTGCCTACATCGCGCTGCAGCTGGCCGGAGCCCGCGCGGGTTCGGTGCGCGGCGCGGTACTCGCCGATGGCCCCGGCCTCGCTGGCGGGGCAGTGACGCCCACGTCATCGAGCTTCCTCTCGCTCGAGCCGCGCAGCACGCCACCCGATCCGTACGCCCTGTTCGAGCTGTCCCGCGATCTGCGGCCCCCCGACTACGCCACGCTGTTCGTGCGCATGGCGATGGAGCACTCCGGGCTCGACGAACCCATCACGGTGGCGGCCATCGTGCGGCCCCAGTGGCTGGCCGCAGTTGCCGATGAGGTCGGTGTGGCCCAGGCATCGGTACGCGAGGCGCTCGCCACCTACCAGTCGCTGTAGCAGCCCCGGTCTGCCCTGCGCCGTCACCCCGTTCTGGCAGTTGATCCGTGCCCTTGACGGCTCACATCTACTGTAAGTTCACTGGGTTGCGGGTCAGGGGTAGCGGATCGTCATGCTGACGAGCGGGACGTCACCCTCGTCCAATTGCTCGGCGCGTCGGACTGCTGCCTTCACGGGAAGGATGTAGCGGCCGTCCTTTGGGAACAGTGAGGTGGCCCATGTGCTGCAACCGATCCGGGCGGTGACGGGGATCATGCCCCAGCCGTAGCTGGCGAACCGCCACTCCTCGGTGAGGATTCGGCACTCTGCATCTGGCACGGTGATGAAGTACCAGGGCGCTGGGCCCCTCCAGAACCACAGTTCGTCCGTGAACTCGAGCTCCATGGCTGGTCTACCCACGTTGCTGGCGCTGGTGTCAGTGGGCGCGCACGTCGGTGACGATGACGCGTTCGGGTGTGACGATGATCCCCATCCGCCGGTCTGTCGGGCTGTCGAAGCCACGGAAGTCGGCGTTGTAGCGGGGGCTGATCAGGTCGGCGATCGCGTAGTCCGCGTCGTCGACAACCTGGGCGGTGCCGCGGAGTTCGACGCAGTAGTCGCCGGTTGTCGGATGGAAGATGAACAGCGAGCACCGCGGGTCGGCCATGAGGTTCTTCACCTTGCGCCGCCGCGCCGTTGCAGAGATCAGAATCTTGCCGTCCTCGACGCGGAACCACACGGCGGTCATCTGCGGATCGCCACCTGCGCCGAGCGTGGTGAGGGTGGCGAACGGGTTGTTGAACAGTTCCGGATCAATGGCGTCGAGATGATTCATGCTTCCTCCATGGTCGCACAGAAGTTGACATCAGCGGTGGCGACCACGCTGGCGATGCGGGCGGGGCCAGCCTGCCAGGTCCAGTACATGTTGGTGTGCACGATCACCTTGTCAGGCGTGGGTAGGCCGTAGTCGGAGAGGTCGTCCGTCGTGTGTGCATCGCTGACCAGAATGGTGTCGTAGCCGCGGACGAACGCGCCGTGCAGTGTGGCGCGTATGCAGGCGTCGGTCTGCGCGCCGGTGACGACGACCCGGCCGACACCTCGCTGCGCCAGTTCGGCCTCGAGCGTGGTGTCCTCGAACGAGTCGCCGTAGGCCTTGTGCACCAGTGGCTCGGTCTCCTGGCGCTGCAACTCGGCCACGTACTGCCAGCCCTCGCTGCCCACCGCCAGGTTGTCATCGGCATGCTGCACCCAGATCACCGGCACCTGCCCGGCGCGGGCGCGATTGAGCAACGTCTCGATGTTGGCGATGACCGCGTCGCGGTTGTGGGCGTTGGCCACGACATCGCGCTGTACGTCTACGACCAACAGGGCGGTGCTGGGTCGGTCGCGCAGGCTTGTCATGGCGGAGCTCCCTGTGGCCTCAGATGTCGCGCCAGCTGACGTAGCTGGCCAGCGATGCGAGTTCGTCGAGCGACTCTGTGGTGAGCGGCATGGTGGCCAGTGCGGCCAACGCCTGATCGGTGAGGGAGCGGATGTGGCCTTCGAGCTCGGCCAGCGCACCGGTGTCGATGATGACCTGTTGCACATCGGCGATGGTCTGCGCGCTCATGTTGGGCTCTCCGACGCGGTCCAGTATCAGAAGCTGAGCGGGTGTCGCTGCTGCGCATGCAAGTGCCATGAGCGGGGTGGGCTTGCCCTCGCGAAGGTCGTCTGCAACGGGCTTGCCGGTGATGGCGGTGTCGCCGTAGACGCCGAGGACGTCGTCGCGCATCTGGAACGCGTCGCCCAACGGGAGGCCGTATGCAGACAGCGGCGCCAGTAGCTCGTCGGCACGCTCGGGCGCAGCCAGCATCGCGCCCATGTGCAGCGGCCGTTCGATGGTGTACTTGCCGCTCTTGTATCGGCAGATCTGGGCGGCCTTCTCCCAGCGCCGCTCGCGATGCGCAGAGCCGACGATGTCGAGGTACTGGCCGATGTTGAGCTCGATGCGAAGTTCGTTCCAGATGTCCCAGGCGGCCGCGGAGGCACCGCGCATGAGTTGATCGGCATAGACGAACGTGAGGTCGCCGACCAGAATGGCCACACCTTCGCCATAGCGGCGGGCCTCGCCGGCCCATTTGCCCGCATGACGCTGTTCGTGCACGGTATGCACAGTGGGCTCGCCGCGGCGGGTGGCAGAGCCATCCATGACGTCGTCGTGGAAGAGGGCGAACGCGTGTAGCAGTTCCAATGCGGCGCCAGCATCGATGATCTGCTGGTGGTCGGCGTCGCCGCCTGCACCCACGAAACCCCAGTGGCAGAAGGCGGGGCGGAGCCGCTTGCCGCCACCCAACACCAGCCCGCGAATGGCGATGAACGGATCGGCGAGCGTGGCATCGAACCCCGACCAGCGGGCATCCTCGATGTCGATGAGCGCCCGCAGACGCGTGTCGACGCGTGTAGCGATCTGAGCGAGCGACGCAGGGGCGACAGGAAGCACGCGGTCAGGCTAGCGGTCGAGGTCGGGAGCCCGCCGTCGGGCCAATTGCCGAGCTCAGCTGCCGAGCTCGGCGACGACGTGTTCGATCTGCAGGCGCGCGTTGCCGATGCGTTCGCGACACAACCTGATCAGCTCGGCGGCGCGCTGCACCTGACTCGCCAGTCGATCGACATCGACGTTGTCGCGTTCGAGTTCGGCCAGGATGCCCTCGAGTTCGGCGAGCGCCTCGGCGTAGCCAATGGGTTCACTCATGCTGGTTCTCCTTGAGAGGCGGTCGGTGTTTCAGCCAACGTGTCCACGGTGCTGCTGGCCTGCCCAGAGGCGAACGTGGTGATGATCGTTGCGCCGACAGCGAGTTCTTCGGCGCTGCGCACGACGCGCCCGTCGGCGGTGCGTGTGAGGCTCCAGCCGCGAGCGAGCGTGTGCACCGGATCCAAGAGGCGAACACGCGCCTCGATCTGCTGCAGGGTGGACAGCTCCTGGGTGGCAAACTGCAGCGCGCGACGCCCGACCCGTTCGGTGGATCGTTGCATGTGCATCGATGCCTGTTCGAGCGCTCGCCCGCTGGACAGGTTGACGCGGTGTGATCGGTCGGTGAGGCGTTGATCGGCGCGTTCCACGGCAGCAACGGTTCGTTGTTCGATGCGCCGCGCCGTGTCCAGCAAACCTGTGGAGGCCTGCTCGATCTGTCGGCCGGCGAGCGCGGCGATGGCCGTCCATGCGCCTTCGGTGCGCTGCGAGAACGCCTGGGCGCGCTCGACGAGTGCCCCGGCGCAGGCCGTCGGTGTCTTGAACGCCGTGTGCGCCACCTCGTCGGCCACACTGCGATCGATCTCGTGGCCCAACCCGGTGAACACCGGGCACGGCGCAGCGGCAATGGCAAGCGCAATGGACTCCGAGTCGAACACGGCCAGTTCCGTTCGCGGGCCGCCACCGCGCACGATCACGATCACATCCAGATCGCCGTGGCCGTTCAGCTCGTTGATCGCTGCGGTCACCATGGCGGCTGCAGTGTCACCCTGTACCCGCACGTCAACGGCGCGAATCTCGAAGCCGTGCCCGCTCTGCTCGAGTTCCTTGGTGAAGTCGTGCCACGCCGCGCTCCCCACGCTGGTGATCAGGCCGATGCGCAGCGGCAGCAGCGTCAGCGTCCGCCGCCGATTCGCGTCGTACATGCCCGATGCCACCAGACGGCGGATCACGTCGTCGCGCTGTAGGGCCATCTCGCCGAGCGTGTAGCGCGGATCGATGCCGGACATCTTCAGGCTGAGCCGACCGCTCGGCGCATAGAAATCGAGCGAGCCGAACACGCGCACCTTGATGCCCTCGGCCAGCTGGAGGCCGTGCTTTTGCAGGAGGGGCCGTAGGCGCACCCGCGCATTGGCGAAGAGCGAGACGTCGAGTACGGCCTTGCCGGCGTCGGTCACCTCGACCAGGCGGAAGTATGCATGCGGACCGCGTTCGCTGTAGCCCTGGATTTCGCCGCGTATCCACACGCCGGAACCGAACCTGCTGCGCAACGCCCCGTTCACAGCATCGGCCAGCTCGCCGACCGAGTAGGTGTGCTCGGCGCCGTCGTCCAGCGCGAATTCGAATGCGGGCTGGCTCACTCCCTGATTCTGCCCCAACGCGTCGGCGTTGGCTGTCTCAGCCCGTGACATCGATGCGAATGGTGTGCCAACCGGTTGCTCCGTCGGGTGCCACATCGACACGCGCTTCGGTCTGGGTGTCGCCGGTTCCATCGGTGGCTCGGCAGCGGATCTTGTGTGTGCCCGGTGTGGCATCCCACTTCAACCACCACTGCCTCCAGGAGTTATCGCCAAGCGAGGGACCCAGTGTGGACGCGGTCCACGGTCCGTCGTCGACTTGCACCTCCACCCGAGCTACGCCGCGCGTCGGGGCCCACGCCACACCGGCGATGGCGACGGTTCCAGCGCTGATGCTCGAACCGGGGCGATCGATACGCGATTGGGTCTTGACCGGTGCAAGTGCCGACCACCCACGGGGCACCCAGTAGCCCTCCTCCTTGTCGAACCTGGTCAACCGGATCTCGCTGAGCCATTTGGTGGCAGAGACGTAGCCGTAGAGGCCGGGGATGACGAGCCGGGCAGGGAAGCCGTTCTTGACCGGCAGTGCCTCGCCGTTCATGCCCAGCGCCACGATGGCATCGCGGCCATCGAGCGTGGCCACTGGGAACCCGGCCGTGAACTCGTCCACCGACACACCCATGATCTGGTCGGCGTCGCGGTGGATGCCTGCTTCGGCGAGCAGATCATCGAGCCGGCACCCGATCCAGCGGCCATTGCCGACGAGGTCGCCCCCGACCTCGTTGGAGACGCACGAGATGGTGATGTCGCGTTCGATCAGCTCGCGATCCATCAGCTCGTCGTAGGTGTAGGACCGTTCGTTTTCCACCATGCCGGTGATCTTCAGCTTCCACGTTTTCAGCGAGACCGATGGGAACGACAGGGCGGTGTCGATGCGATAGAAGTCAGGGATTGGCGTGATCAACGGGGACAGGCCCTCGGTGGCCAGGGCCGGATCGGTTGGCGGGGCGGGGAGGGGGGCGCGCGCCGTGGGCAGGCGAACACCGGCGCGCTCGAGGGCCGAGTCGAAACGGTTCTGCATGGAACGGCCAACGGACGCCAGCGCCACTGCGCCGAGTGCCAGACCACCGGTGCCCATCAGGAAGCGTCGCCGGTCGAGGGCTGGTGGCCCGGTCATGCTCTGGGCGGCTGCACTCGATGGCCGATGTTCTGCTCGCGGGTGCGCCAGACGGTGGCCCAGCACCAACACGCCGGCGGCGACCGTTGCGGCGACCAGTGACGGCAGCACACCGATGAAGCGGGTGTTGCGGCCCACGCCCCCGGCCCATGCCCCGAGCACGCCCAACAGGACAGCGGACCCGATACCGATGTCGGTGCGCCCGCGAACCGTTGCGACGCCGACCACCATTGCGATCAACGCGATGACCACGACGATGCTCCAGATCAGCACCGTCTTGTCGGTGGTGCCGAACGTACGGATGGCCCACTGCTTCACCGGCTTTGGTACATGGTCGATCACTCGGTCGCCCACACTGACGATCGGTGAGCGCAACAGCCGTGACAACCCAGCAACCACTTCTCCGGCAGCCAGGCCGAGTCCGAGCGACACCAGGCCGATCAGCACGCCCCACCAACGCGGCGTGAGCTGGCCAGTGGGGTTCGCCGGCGATGCTGCTCCGGCGTCCTCGATATCTGTCATGGGCACATCCCTTCACCGGCCGCAGCGGTCCCCCAGCGAACCACCCTCATCATGTACGTAACGGACATCATCAACGGATCACACAAGTCCCGACCACGATGCGATCATGGACGTTCAGAGACCGGCCGTTCAATCAGGGGCTGGTGACTGAGTGATCTGCTCCTGGCGGGCATACATGCCTCCGAGGGCCATCAGCTCGTCGTGGGTGCCCTGCTCGACAACCTGGCCGTCATCGAGCACCACGATACGGTCGGCGTCGCGGATGGTGGACAGGCGGTGAGCGATGACGAGCGCGGTGCGGCCCTGCAGGGCGTTATCCAGCGCAGCCTGCACCAGCGCCTCGTTCTCGTTGTCCAGATGGCTGGTGGCTTCGTCCAGGATCATGACAGCAGGGTTCTTCAACAGCATGCGGGCAATGGCCAGGCGTTGCTTCTCGCCGCCGCTCAACCGGTGGCCGCGCTCGCCAACAATGGTGGCGTAGCCGTCGGGAAGGGTGGCGATGGTGTCGTAGATGCGTGCCGCCCGGCACGCCTCGTCGAGTTCGGCCACGGTTGCGTCGGGCTTGGCGTAGCGCAGGTTCGATTCGATGCTCTCGTGGAACAGGTGGGGATCCTGCGACACCACACCGATCGCCGCCCGTAGCGACTCGCCGGTGAGCGCTCGCACATCATGGCCATCGATCAACACGGCGCCACCGGTCACGTCGTAGAGCCGGGTGATCAACGACGACAGTGTCGTCTTTCCAGCTCCCGACGAACCCACCAGCGCCACTGTTTCCCCGGGGGCGATGCTGAGCGACAGGTTGCGCAGCACGTCGCGGTCGGGGTCGACGCCCTGCGGCCCGGGCGCCTCGAGCGAGGCAATGGACACCGCGGAGGCGGGCGGGTAACGGAACGTGACGTTGGCGAACTCGACCGAGCCCTTGGGGTCGACCAGTGCAACGGCGTCGGGTGCATCGACGATGGCGACTGGCGCATCCAGCACCTCGAACACGCGCTCGAAGCTGACGAAGGCCGTCATCAGGTCGACACGGGCATTGGTCAGCCCGGTGAGCGGCTGGTAGATGCGCGACACGAGCGTGGCGAGCAGGACCAGGGTGCCGGGTGACAGATTGCCAGAGATGGCCAGATGCCCACCGACCCCGTAGACCGCAGCGGCACCGAGCGCGCCCACCAGACCGAGTGCGACCAGGAACACCCGGCCGTACATGGCCGCCTTGATTCCGGTGTCGCGCACACCGCCAGCGCGCTTGGAGAATGTGGAGACCTCGCGATCGTGGCGGCCGAACAGTTTGACCAGCAGCGCGCCGCTGACATTGAAGCGCTCGGTCATCTGTGTGTTCATCGCTGCGTTGTATTCCATTTGCTGGCGAGCGATGATCTGCAGTTTCTTGCCGACGCGCTTGGCGGGAACGATGAAGATCGGCAGCACCACCAGCGACAACAACGTGAGACGCCACTCGAAATACGCCATCGTGGTGAGCGAGGTGGCGAGCACGACGATGTTGCTCACCACACTGCCCAGCGTGCTGGTGACGGCTGACTGGGCGCCGATGACGTCGTTGTTGAGCCGGCTGATGACCGACCCGGTCTGTGTGCGGGTGAAGAACGCAATGGGCATGCGTTGCACCTTGTCGAACAGCGCTACGCGTAGGTCGTAGATGAGGCCCTCGCCGATGCGGGCGGAATACCAACGCTGCACGATGGCCAGGCCGGCATCACCGATGGCGGCGATGACCACGATGATGGCAAGCATGGTGAGCTCGCTGCGATCCTTGGTGGGAATGGAATGGTCGATGATGCGACGGAACGCGAACGGTGCCGCCAGCGACAACAGTGCCGCCAACACGATGGTGATCAGAAAGCCGTTGATGCTCGCCCGATACGGACGGGCGAAGGTCCACACGCGGCGGAGGGCACCCTTGTTCAGCTTGGCCCCTTTCACCGCGTCGGAATCTCCTGGAAGCATCATGTGGGGGCCCATTCGCATAGCTCTCTAGGCTACGGCCCCCGGTGTTGCTTACCCCGGGGTGCGGTCGCAGGGTCCGCTGCTGGCTGCGTCGCTGGGGTGCGTTGTACCATCGGCGCCATGCGCCGCCGTCGTACCATTGCCCTGCTCGTCTGCTCGGTCATGATTGCGGCCGCCTGCGGCGACGGTCGAAACGACGGCGTGACAGCGACCAAGAGCGCTTCGCGCGGCAGTGATTCCACGCCAGATACCGGCGCACCCGCAACCACCGCACCTGGTGCCAGCACTCCCGCCACGACCGCCACAGACCCAACCACTCCGCCGTCCACTCCGCCGTCCACTCCGACCGGCGATGCCGCCTTCGGTTGGCAGGATTTCGCCGGCAGCGCACGGGTGCAGACCGGCAGCCTGGTGGTGCCGATCGACTACAGCGACCCATCGAAGGGCACGTTCGACCTCCACGTTGCGCGTCACCGTGCCACCAGCCCGAAGGATCGCATCGGCAGCCTGTTGGTGAACCCTGGTGGTCCCGGTTTCGGCGGCAGTGATTTCGCCGAGTACGCCGATCAGGTCTACTCCAAGTCCCTGCTCGCCCGTTTCGACATCGTCGCCTGGGACCCACGTGGAACAGGCCTGAGCACGCCGGCCATCGACTGCATCGACAACTACGACAAGTACTTCGCCAGCACCGACATCACCCCCGACACTGATGCAGAGCGTCAGCAGATCATCGATCTCGCCAAGGAATTCGAGACCGCCTGCACCACCAAGAACGCCAAGATCCTGCAGTACGTCGGCACCAACAATGCCGCCCGCGACATGGATGCCATCCGCAGGGCGCTCGGCGAGCAGACGATCTCGTACTTCGGATTCAGTTACGGCAGCGAGCTGGGGGCCACCTGGGCCACGTTGTTTCCCCGCACCGTCCGCGCGGCCGTGCTCGACGGTGCAGCTGACCCCAACGCCGATTTCCTCACCAGTGGCCTGCAGCAGAGTCAGGGTTTCGAGAACGCCATCGCCACGTTTCTGAAGCGCTGCAGCAGCGATTCCACGTGCCCGTTCTACAACCGCGGTGATGCGGCGTCGGCGTTTGATGCCCTGATGCTGTCCCTCGACCGCACGCCGATCCCCAGCATGAAGGGGCGACCCGATGTCACCCGAAACGTCGCGCTCACGGCGGTGGGACAGGCGATGTACACCCAAACGTTGTGGTCCGGCCTCGAGCAGGCGCTGGCTGATGCCCAACAGGGCAAGGGCGCCGGTCTGTTGGCGTTGTACGACTCGTATTTCCAGCGCCAACCGGACGGCAGCTACGACAACTCGCTCGAGGCGTTCCAGACGATCAGCTGCATGGACACCGCCGAGCGCCCAACCGTGGCTCAGGAGGATGCGGAATCGGCCAGGTACCGTGCGGTGGCGCCACGGTTCGCGCCGGGCACCACGGGCAACTACTTCTGCACCTTCTATCCGCCGTCGCAGGACCCCCGGGTGGCGATCACGGGTCGGGGGGCCGGCCCGATCCTGGTCGTGGGCACCACGGGCGACCCCGCCACCCCGCTGTCGAGCAGCGAGAACATGACCAAGGCGCTCGAGCAGGGAGTGTTGCTGGTCGTCGAGGCCGATCAGCACACCGGGTACGACGTGAACGACTGCTCGAAGCAGACCATCGACAACTACCTACTCACCCTCTCGGTGCCAGCGGTGGGCACGCGCTGCTAGCGGTCCGGTGCTGCACGCACGAACAGGCCACCCGTGTGGGTGGCCTGTTGCCGTGGCGGAAGGGGTGGGATTTGAACCCACGGAGACGCAGAACGCCTCAACGGTTTTCGAGACCGGCCCATTCGTCCGCTCTGGCACCCTTCCGCTCGTCAGGCTAGCGGGAACGAAACGGACTCTCGCACCCGTGTGGGCCCCGAAATCTGGGTTCGGAGGCCGAGAACTCGACAGGAGTCCGGTTCAAGAGTTGGCCAAGACGTGCCGATACCTACGCCGTGACGGATCTCATCATGATCAACCCGAACCCCCTCGCTGCTGCTGTGTCGGTCGCGTCGTTGGTTCACCAGCGACAGAATCCCCAGGCCATTCTGAACTCGATTGTCCGGTCGGTTGCCGGTGTGATTGGCGTGGCAGTGGCCAGTGCTGACGGTCGGAGCCTGGCGCACTCGGACGATCTGATGCACGACCCGAGTCGGTCGGCGATGATTGCCGCGACCATGGGGCTGGCCGGACAACTGATGAGCATGGTGGGTGGTCGTGAACTGGAAGAGGTGATCGTGCGCTCTGACACTGGCATTGTGATCGTGTACGCAGTCGGCAAGGAGGGCGTGCTCACGGTGCTCGCCCGTCCGAGCATCAACCTGCATCACATCAATTCCGAGGTGAGGTCCCGTGCGGACTCGTTACGCACCGTTGTCCGGGGAGGTCGCTGAATCGTGTCGCATCTCACAGAGCACACCTTCAAGATCCTGGTTACGGGCCCATTCGCTGCAGGCAAGACATCGTTGATCCAATCGATCTCGCAGAGCCCGGTCGTGACCACCGAGGTGGCGACCACCGGTGACGAGGCCGAGGTGAAGGAGAACACGACCGTGGCGATGGACTTCGGTACGTTCGTCCTCGACGGTCTCGAGGACGGCGAGGAGACCATCCACCTGTTGATGTTCGGAACGCCCGGCCAGGATCGATTCCGCTTCATGACCGACATCCTGAAAGCCGATGTCGACGTTGTGACCTTCGTGATCGACGCCGAGGCCCCCGATACCTTCGCCGAGGCACGCCAGATGTTGACCCTGGTGATGACCGGCCTCGAGGCGCCATTGGTCATCGCCGTGAACCGCTGTGGCGACCCTGCGCAGGCGCGCCGGGTTGCCGATGCCCTCGGTGCCAAGATGTCGGTGCCGGTCATCCCCTGCCAACTCGTGGATCCTGCCTCGGGTCGCGAGGTGGTGGCAGAGGTGCTGGTCGCCCTGCTCCAATCGAACGACTTCGCCCTGTCCGGTCACGGAGGAACCCGATGACCATGACCCAGAATGATGCCATGGACACCGAACGCCACACTGCCGAACCCGACCCAGCCACGGTGCAACCGACACGTGCTGCGTGGGAACTGATCGACGAGGCGCGTCACGCTCGCCTGACGGGCGAGCTGTCGTTGATCACCGCCTTGTCTGGGACAATCACGATCTACCTCAACTCGGGCGTCGTCTACCTGGCCGAACGTGACACCGACGAGCCGCTAGCCGCTCGTTTGGTGATGGCCGGCGCGATCACCCCCGATCAACTGGATCGGGGCATCGTACGGCTGAACGGGGTCGACTACCTTGGCCGCCTGTTCGACCGTGACACCACGGTGCTGCGCGACGTGGTGGAACTGGTACTCGAGCTGATGACCGAGCAGACCCTGACCGAGATCGCCCAACTTCAGGTTCTGGCGTCGTCGATCACCATGTATCGGCACCATCCTTCTGGTGTGGTGCGTTGGTCCGTCCCGGTTGCATCCGCAGCAGCGGAACCTGCCGGTGCGGTGCCGGCGAGCCCGTGGGAGCCACCGTCACCGACTGCCTCCGTGCCCGCGCGCAGCGACAACGTCGTCGATGTCGATCCAGCGTCCCTCCTGCAGCCGCTACCGACGCTGCCGCCCAAACCGGCCGCCTACACGGGCCGTATTCTCCCGGTGGTGGCGCCGTTGGTCGAACCCGCCGTCGTGACGCCTCCGGCCCAGCCAGCGGCCCTCGAGCAGCGCCCCGCCGAGCCAGCGCCAGCGCCGCTGCCGCCCCTGGCAAGCATCTCGACGACGCAGTCGTTCGTGCCGATCAAGCCGATTACCGCGTCGAACCCCGTTGTCCCCGCCACCGATACTGCGCCGCTGTTCGTTTCGATGATCTCGGCGCCTGTACAGGTCGTGACGCCGATCATCGAGCAACCAACCAGAGATTCCGTTGAGCCCGCCAGCGACAGCGACAACGACAGCGACTCCATCCCGGTCCCCATAGATGTTGCCGCCGCAGTACGCGACGCGATCGCCGCGATCGAGGCCGCCACGCAGTCGGCTCTCGGAGGTGCCGGCGTCAACTTCGGTCCGGTGCACGTCACCGCACCGGGCAGTGCCGACCGGCCAACGATGGCTGACTTGATGGCCACCACTGCGGCCGCAGGCCCGGTGATCGCTGCCCAGCCGAACGCTCAATCCGATGCCCGGCAGCCGCTCAGCGATAGCCGCAAAGGCGCTCTACGCCGGCTCATCAACGGCGTTCGCCGCCGCTGAAGCCCGCCCGGCCGCCCGTCGGAGCCCGAAAAAGGTCTTCAGGATCGCTCCGCACTCGTCGGCCATCACCCCGGTCTCGACAACGCAACGGTGATTCAGCCGCGGGTCGGCAAGCACGTTGTACAGGCTGCCTCCGGCTCCGGCTTTGGGGTCGGTGGCGCCGAACACGACCCGCGGCACGCGGGCGTTGACCAACGCGCCGGCGCACATGGTGCACGGCTCGAGGGTGACGTACAGCGTGCACTGTTCGAGCCGCCAATGGCCGATGAGCTCGGCGGCGTCGCGGATGGCCAGGATCTCGGCGTGGGCGGTGGGGTCGCCGGTGAGTTCGCGCTCGTTGTGCCGGGCAGCGATCACGACGCCGTTGCGCACCACCACTGCACCAACGGGTACATCGTCGTGCGCAAGTGCCAGCGTCGCCTGGTGCAGTGCATACGCCATTGCGGCGACGTCATCGGAGACCACACGGTCCAACATGGCGGAGGGTGTGGGATTTGAACCCACGGAGGGTTGCCCCTCACACGCTTTCCAGGCGTGCCGATTCGGCCGCTCTCGCAACCCTCCCCGGCCGGGCGATGAGCCCAGCAGGTGTGAGAAGGGTAGCGTCCGGCTAGTCTGACCACACCGTTCGATGCCCGTTGGGTGAGGTGGCGGTCGGGTCCTGTGCAACAGCCGTCCGGGAACCAGGTCAGGACCGGAAGGTAGCAGCCTTCAACGGTACCGTCTGTGTGCCGCAGGGAACCTGGCCGTCACCTCAGTCAGCGGGCGTCGATCTTTTTCGCCAGCCGTGCGGCTCGTTCGATCAGGTGAACAGCGCCGATCTGCCCGGCCAGTTCGGCGAAGGCCGGGGTGACCCCCCGCCAACGCCAGTCGTCGACGACCCCCACATCAATGTCGGTGACGACCGTGGCGATACGGCGGAACAGCAGCGCGAGGTCGCGTTGGCTGTCGAGCGAGGCCGCCAGTTTGGCGGCACCGCGGAGCCCCTCGATGCCCCATTCGTCGGCCGATGCCGGGATGGCCTCGATGGTGGCGAACCGGGCCAGCACGGCGCTGGCGCTCTTGGCCCCCCACCCGGCCAGACCCGGATACCCGTCGGCCGAGTCGCCCACCAGGGCCAGGTAATCGGCAATCGATGACGGCGCAACGCCGAAGCGGGCGATGACAGCGGCCTCGTCGATGATCTCGTCCTTGCGGCGGTCGTATTGCACGACGCGGGTGCCATGCACGCACTGCCCGAGATCTTTGTCGGGTGTGATGATCAGAACCTGCTCCACCCGTGGGTCGGCATCTGCCACCATGGCCGCTGCGGCCAACGCATCGTCGGCCTCGTGGTCGACCATTGCCCATGTGGTCATCCCCATCGCCTCGAGAGCGGTCTCCATCAGAGGGATCTGGGTGAGGAGTTCCTCGGCCATTCCGGCACTGGTCTTGTATCCGGGCCACAGGTCGTTCCGGAAGCTCTCGATCACGTGGTCGCTGGCCACCCCGATGTGCGTGGCCCCCTGCGCAACGAGTTGCAGTGTCGAGGCCAGGACCCCGATGGTGGCGGCGTTCGGCACGGGCTCGCTGTGGCGCGCCGCCTGCCCGAAGTGTTGTCTGAACAGCTCGTAGGTGCCGTCGATGAGGTGAACCTTCATGTGCGACACGATATGCGCGGCGCACGCACGCCGGGTGGCGATGTACCGCAGCGGTCCGTCGCTGGTCGGTGGCTGGGGCCAATCCATCGGAACTTCCTCAAGATTGCGGCAAACTTGTCGATAGTTATTTCGTGGCAAGGCAGCAACATTCAGATGGATCCGCGGATCCGACGTCATCCGCGTCGTCGCTCAGTTCGACGCAGGTTGTCGGCGGTGATGCAACGAGCAAGGCAATCCTGGCAGCGGTCGAGCATCAGCTCACCCGCTATTTCGGGGCCATGGCCGCTCGTGCCGACGCAGTTCAGCAGGCCGGCGAAGCCGGGCGTGCTGAAGTCCTGGCGCACGTTCAGGGTCAATTGGACCAGGTACGCGCCGAACTCGCCCGCTCGCAGCAAACCAACGAGCAGTACGAGAACGCCCTGCAGGCAGCACTCGAGGAACGACTCACCGAGTTCGCAGCCAATCAGCACTGGCGTTTCACCGAGGTGGAAGGTCGGCTCCAGCGGGTCACCGACGAGGTCGCGCTTGCAGTGCCTGCCCAGATCGAAGCGGCCTCAGCGCCGCTCCAGCAGCGCTTCGAGCACAGCACCGAGCTGATGGCGAGCCGTATCGAGGAACTCCAGCGGGCAGCGCGTCGCTTCGACGAGCAGTCGTCGGCGCTTGTGCAACACGTGAACGACACCACCGCCGCGTTCAACCGGCGGCTCGACGATTCCGGTCGCGTGCTTAGCAGCAGCCTCGACGAGCGCACCATGGCTCTCAGCCAGCGTGCCGATGAGGCGATGGTGGCGATGCGTCAGTTCGTGGTGGAACAGTCCACGAACTTCGGTCGCCGTATCGAGGACAACGATGCCCGGGTCGTCAACCGCATGCTCGCCATGGAAGAGCGGGTCAACGAGCACGCCGGCACGCGTCTGGCGGCCATGGAGGCCACGGTCGGCCGGATCAGCAGCGGTATCGACGAGGCCATCATCGCCCTGTCGCAGCGTGTCATCGAACTCGAGAATCAGAACCTCGACGTGATGCAGCGCATCAACGAGGTGGCCGAGCAGATCGGCAAGATCGATGAGGAGGCAATCTCCCAGCTGCGCGATCAGATGTCGAGCGCGATCGGTGAGGCGATGCTGGTCAGAATCGAACTCGAACGCGTTGCGTCGAGTACCGGTGAGCAGTTCGACAAGATCAATGTTCGCATCGCGGAGGTCGAAGCAACCGTGACCGAGACAGTCATGGACGTGAGCACGGCCATTCAGCTCGAACGCCTCGAGGAACTGGAACGGGCGATCACCGAGCTCGACCCTACGCAGTATGTCCGCAAGGGCGATCTGCTCTCCTCCGGGCCCCAATCGCCGGGCATGGCGCCACCACCCCCCACCCAGAACTCGTCTGAATCGTCGCTGTCATCGTGGTAGCCCGACTCATCTCAATCCTTGACGCAGAACCGATCGCGGAGAACACCTGATGGCCCTTTTCACGAAACCCCCCAAAGAAGCGGCCACGGTTGCAACCAGCGAGCCCGTTGCTGGTGCAGCCCCGACGATGGGTGAGAGCGCTGCCGAGTGCCTGCAGGTCGGCCAGATCCTGGTCGAGAGTGGACAGCTCACCGCCGAGCATCTCGCCTCCGCCCTGCAGATCGCGAACGGCAACCTCTTGCAGTTCGCCGAGACGGCATTGAGCCGCTTCTCCTGTGGTCGTCAAGAGATCGCGTTGGCCGTTGCCAAGGTGCTCGGCCTCCCTGCTGCCGACACGAAGGGAGTCGAGCTCGACGTCGAGATCATCAACATGCTCCCCGAGGCCGTGATCCGGGCCCATCAGGTGATTCCCGTGGCGCTCGACGGCGACACCATCGTGGTGCTGTCTGCAGACCCCTCTCCCTACCGCCGCGCTGCGGTTGAGAAAGAAACCACCCACCCGCTGCGCTGGTTCGTCGGTGACCCGGCCACAGTGCGCACCTTCATCGATACGACGTTGCGTGCCGACGCCGATGTCGACCGGCTGGTCAAGGCGTTCGACATCCCCGATGATCAGCAGCGCATGATGACGCTGGCGGCCGAGGTCAATCTCGACGATCAGGCGCCGGTCATCCAGTTGGTGAACCGCATCGTCGGCCAGGCCATGCGCGATCGCGCCAGCGATATCCATGTGGAACCGCTCGACGAGAGCCTGCGCATCCGGTTCCGTATCGACGGCAACCTGGTCGAGGTCTTCAGCCTGCCGATCGGCGTGCACGGTGCGCTCATCAGCCGCTTGAAGATCATGAGCGGGATGAACATCGTCGAGCGTCGCCGTCCTCAGGACGGGCAGTTCTCGACCTCGATCGATGGCAGGGACGTCGACGTTCGCGTGGCCAGCGTGGCCACCGTGTTCGGCGAGAAGGTCGTCATGCGAATCCTCGACAAGAACCGGTCGATGATCGGTCTGCACGAGCTCGGCTTTCCCCGTGACACCTATGCGCAGTATTCCAAGATGGTGCATGCCCCGTTCGGCATGGTCATCTGCGCTGGGCCAACGGGTGCGGGCAAGACCACCACGCTGTACGCCACGCTGCAGGAGATCAACTCGAGCGGCAAGAACGTGACCACGGTCGAGGACCCGGTCGAGTACGTGTTCCCCGGCATCAACCAGATCCAGACCAACGATCAGGCCGGTCTCACCTTTGCCACGGGTCTCAAGGCCATCCTGCGCCAGGACCCCGATGTGATTCTGGTGGGTGAGATCCGCGATGCCGACACGGCCCGAATCGCCATCCAGAGCGCGCTCACCGGTCACTTCGTGCTCAGCTCGCTGCACGGCACCGACAGCGTCGCTGCTCTGCACCGTTTCCTCGACATGGGCATTGAGGCCTTCCTCATCGCCTCGTCGGTGGTGGGCGTCATCGGCCAGCGTCTGCTGCGGCGGATCTGTGACTCGTGCAAGGAGCCCTACACCCCGGGCGCAGACGAGGTGGCGGTCTTTCGCCAGCACAGTGGTGGCAGCGACAAGACACAGTTCTTCCATGGCGCCGGCTGCAACTACTGCGCCGGCACCGGCTACCGCGACCGCATCGGTGTGTACGAGCTCTTGCGGATCACCCCCGAGCTCCGGCGTCTGATCGTCGGCTGGGCCACCACCGAGGAACTCCGCCGCCTCGCAGTTGCCCAAGGAATGCGCACCATGTTGCGCGAGGCAATGACGCTCGTCGAGTCCGACGTCACCACCATCCCCGAAGTCGTCCGCACCCTGTTTGCCAACTAGGAGACCCACCAATGCCCAAGTTCGCCTATGCCGCAATCGACCAGACCGGGAGTGCGGTTGAAGGAATCACCAAAGCCGACACGATCGGCGACGCACGCCAGATCTTGATGGGCCAGAACCTGTTCCCCACCAAGCTCGAGGAGCACCGCGGCTCGTTGAGCTTCGAGCTCACCAAGGAGAAGGTGAAGAAGAAGGAGCTGATGCACTTCACGCGTCAGCTGGCCGTGTTCGTCAAGGCCGGCATCCCCATCACCGAGGCGCTCGAGACCATCGGCGACGAGACCGAGGATGTGGCTCTTCGCCGCACGCTCAACAGCATGGTCGAGCGGTTGCGCAACGGCGGCACGTTGGCCGCTGCAGCACGGATGCACCCAGAGTGCTTCCCGCCCTACTACATGGGCATTCTCGAGTCGGCGGAGCTCACCGGCCGGCTCGATGAGACGCTCGACAGCCTGGGTGGCTACCTCGAGCGCGAGGTCGAGACCCGCTCGAAGGTGGTGTCTGCACTGTCGTATCCGATGGTCGTCATGGTGCTTGCTGTCTTCACCGTGGCGATCCTTGCGGGCTATGTGCTGCCCAAGTTCAAACCACTGTTCGAAGAACTGCACGCCGACCTGCCGCTGCCCACCAGAGCGTTGCTGTTCTGCGCATCGCTGTTCACCACGATGTGGTACATCCCGTTCACGTTCTTGATGATTGTGCTCTCGACGTTCCTGTGGCTGACCAAGACCCCCCGGGGACGCCTGGCCAAGGACAAGCTGGTGCTCAAGATCCCGGTGGTCAAGGGCATCATCGACTACGCGATCCTCGAACGATTCTGCCGCATTCTCGGCGCGATGATCCGGGCGGGCGTGCCGCTTCCCGAGGGGCTGAAGACCACCACCGAGGCAACGAGCAACACCGTGTATCGGGCCCGGCTCGAAGAGGCGCAGGCGATCATGCTCGAGGGTGGAGGCTTTGCCCGTCCCCTCGCAGACACCGGGTTGTTCCCCGGTGCGGCCAAGCAGATGTTCAAGGTGGGCGAGGAGACCGGAACGCTCGACGATCAGCTCGAGGTCGCCAGCCTGTACTTCGACCGCGAACTGGAGAGCCGAATCAAGAAGTTCACCACGATGTTCGAGCCGATCATGATCATCTTCGTGGGTCTGCTCGTGGGTTTCGTCGCGGTGGCGCTGGTGTCGGCTATGTACGGCGTGCTCGACAGCACCAAGAAGTCGATCTGAGCGGGCGGGGGATCAGCGATGCAGGATCAGGTCGATCGCGGGTTGGCCAACCCAGATGGCAGCCATGGTGCCAGCGGCCAGGAACGGGCCGAAGGGCACCGCTGTCTTGCGACCGGCACGACCCATGATCATCATGACAACGCCGACCACCGCACCGAACAGGAACCCGAGGAACAGCCCGACGGCCACGAAGCCCGGGTTCAACCACCCGAGGTAGGCGCCGAGCAGGGGAGACAGACGCACGTCGCCATCGCCCATGCCGCCACGACTGAGCAGATACACGCCAGCCATGAAGGCCAGCGCAATGCTCGCGCCGAGCAGCAGCATCCAGATCCGCTTCGGTTCGTGGGTCACCAGAGCCGCAACACACAGCAACGGCACACCGATCGCAGCCGTGACATAGATGATCTCGCGTGGCAAGCGCTTGGTCTTGAGGTCGATCCAGCTCAGCGCCACGAGTCCGGCCGCAAGTGCGCAGTAAGCGCCGAGCTCCCAGGAGAGACCGAACTTCACCTCGATGGCCACGAACAGCCCCGATGTGGCGAGTTCGAGTACGAGCGGCTCGATGCCGATCGGGGCCCTGCAGCGGCGGCACTTACCGCGCAGTGCCAGCCAACTGAGTACCGGCACGAGATCGAGTGGCCCCAATTGGAGCCCACACGCGCCGCAGGCCGATCCAGGTGCGACAATAGACTTTCC
Organism: Actinomycetota bacterium; assembly: GCA_009726095.1. Taxonomy (GTDB): domain Bacteria; phylum Actinomycetota; class Acidimicrobiia; order Acidimicrobiales; family Ilumatobacteraceae; genus WLMZ01. The sequence goes on along the minus strand of WLMZ01000001.1, from coordinate 26,234 downwards.
CCGTGGCACGCGGTCCACGACCACGGTCAGGAACGAACCGATCAGCAATCCGTAGACGGCCGTAAATGTAATAACCATGAGTCCTTCGCATCGCCGCGGTGGGCGGCTCCCCAACGGAGGTTAGTCAGATGATTCAGCCAGACCCCGCGCTTGTCACATTGCTCCAGGCAACGGTCGCTGCCGGCGCCAGCGACCTGCACCTCAGCGTGGGCCGTCCGGCCACGGCTCGCCGTGATGGAGTCCTGGTCACCTTCGAGGGTGTCGAGGTGCTCGAACCGGAGACGATCGAGCGGATCGTCATGTCCTTGCTCGATGATCGCAAGCGTGAGGAACTGCACGACAACAGCCAGGTCGACTTCTCCTTCGGAATGCGCGACATCGGGCGCTTCCGAGCCAACGCCTTTCGTCAGCGCGGCCACCTGTCGCTGGCCCTGCGCGTCGTTCCGTTCCGCGTTCGTTCGCTCGAAGAACTCGGCGCTCCACGGGCGGCCACAGAGCTACTGAACAAGCCGTACGGATTGGTGCTCGTGGTGGGTCCCACCGGTTCGGGCAAGAGCACCACCTTGGCTGCGATGATCGATCGCATCAACCAGGAACGGCCCTGCCACATCCTGACCATCGAAGACCCTGTCGAGTATGTGCACACCCACAAGATGGCGCTCGTGAACCAGCGCGAGGTTGGCTCCGATGTGAACAGCTTCACCGATGGCCTGCGCAGCGCACTGCGCGAGGACCCCGATGTCATCCTGCTCGGCGAAATGCGCGACCTTGACAGCATTTCGATCACGTTGTCGTTGGCCGAGACCGGCCACCTCGTGTTTGCCACGCTGCACACCAACGACGCCTCGCAGGCGCTCGACAGAATCGTCGACGTGTTCCCCGCCGAGCGCCGCGACCAGATCCAGATCCAGTTGGCCAGCGCGCTGCAGGGTGTCATCAGCCAGCGTCTGCTCCCGGTCGAGGGTGGGGGACGCGTGGCTGCCTATGAGGTGCTGTTGGGTACAGAGGCTGTTCGTAACCTGGTGCGCGAAGGCAAGAGCCGTCAACTGCGCAACGTGATTTCCACGGGCCAGCGCGAGGGCATGCAGACCCTCGAGATGGATCTGGCCCGTCTGGTGGCCTCCGGCCTGATCACCATGGAGGCTGCGTGCGAGATTAGCGCCTACCCCAAGGAGATCATGGCGCACGCAAACACCGTACGCGCTGCGGCGCTGGCCCAGAATACGGTGGCGTCCGGTCAGGCCGCATCCACCGGTAATGCCGAGTCCGTGCCCGCCGGGTCGCGCTGAATGTACGTTGCAGAAGCGAGGAGATGAGCCATGGCCGCACGCGGACTTCCATACAAACTGCTCGTTGGCATCACGCCGTGCCCGGCCGGTTGGCTTCTCGTGCCCGCTCGCCTGGCTGGTGTCACGGTGGTGGTCGAGGAGGCAATGGTCGTGCGGAGCCTGCAGGACGTCGTCGACTTCCGCCCCTCGTTCGACGCGGCCGCCATCAACATCCCGCTCGCGTTCAACGACGAGCCGATGGGTCAGTACCGCGACTGCGATCGTGATGCCCGCGAACTGATCGGCTGGCCGCGCATGGTGGGCGTGCGCCCCATTCCTTGCCGCGCTGCGCTGCACGCCACCAGCAAGGCCAAGGCGCGCGAGCTCGAGCCGTGGCTCACCACCGATGATTTCCGGCGCTTCCGCTGGTTGCGCGAGGCAGAGCAGACCTTCCAGCCGTTTCATCAGCGCAGCTTCTTCTCGTCGCATCCAGACCTTGCCTTCTACCTGTTGAACGAGGACAGGCCGCTGACGACGTCGCCGTACCACCAAGACGGTGTGATCGAACGGATGAAGCTCATCCGAGACAAACTCCCCGGCATCGAGGACGTGATCCTCGCCCCGCCGCCACCCGGTGCCGGTCAGGTGCATGTCATCCAGGCAGCGGCGCTGCTGTGGACCGCCCGCCGCGCAATGGGCCGAGCGATCAACCGCTTGCCGCTCGACCCGACGTGGGATGCCAACGGGTTACGGATGGAACTGGTTCGCTGACGCGTTCGCGCCGCTCCAGCAGAGCCCATCTCGGGTCTTACGACTCTATGTGGGGTCATCTGGGCACGCTCAGAATGCGTGCATGAGCTCATCTGCCCAGATTCCGGCCTGCGGCGTCGTCATCATCGGTGGGGGCATCATGGGCTGCTCCATCGCCTTCGAGCTGGCTCGGCGTGGGTATGTTCCGCTGGTGCTCGACAAGGGCCCGGGGCCTGGTGCAGGCTCGACCAGCGCGTCGTCGGCGATCATCCGGTTCAACTACTCCACTCCCGATTCGGTGAAGCTGGCATGGGAGTCGGCGCACATGTGGTCGCGATGGGCCGAGGTGCTCGGGGTGACCGACGACTTGGGCATGGCCCGGTTCGTGCGTACTGGACTGCTGGTGCTCGACTCGCCGGCCACGCCGCTGCGCAAGGTGCAGCAGTTGTTCGATGATGTCGGTGTGCCGTATGAGGCACTGAGCACAGCGGATCTGCACGAGCGCTACCCCAGCCTGGACCTTGGCCGGTACTACCCGCCCAAGCCGGTCGCCGATGACGCGTTCTGGGAGGACAACCACGGCGAGCTGATCGCCTACCTCAATCCCGATGCCGGCTTCGTGGATGACCCGGCGCTGGCAGCGCACAACTTGATGGTGGCGGCAACGGCGGCCGGCGCCACGTTCCTTTTCCACACCGAGGTGGTCGGCATCAACCGCTTTGATGCCCGGGTCACCGGCGTGCGGTTGTCCACGGGCGAGCTCGTGGCGTGTCCAATCGTGGTGAACGCAGCAGGCCCGCATTCGTCGAAGGTGAATGCGATGGCCGGCCTGGCTGCGGATCGGAGGATCACCACGAGGGCGCTTCGTCAGGAGGTCGATGTGCTCCCCGCACCGCAGGGTTTCACGATCGACGATGGTGGGGTCATGGTCACCGACTCCGATCTGGGCACCTACTTCCGGCCGCACCTCGGCGGGACGATCATCACCGGAGGGGTCGAGCCCGAATGCGACACGCTCGAATGGATCGACGACGCCGACCAGTTCAACGACATGCCCACGGCCGAGGTGTGGGAGGCCCAGACCACGCGTGTCGCCCGTCGCCTGCCCGACATCGGCGTGCCGGTGCGTCCCACTGGCATCGCCGCCCTCTACGACGTATCCAGCGACTGGGTGCCCATCTACGATCGCAGCGACCTCGATGGTCTGTATCTGGCCATCGGCACGAGCGGCAATCAGTTCAAGAATGCCCCCATGGTGGGTCCGATCATGGCCGACATCATCACTGCGTGTGAAGCGGGCCGCGACCACGACGCTGATCCCGTGTCTGTGATGTGTCCGATCACCGGGAATGTGATCAACCTCGGCCATTTCTCGCGCACCCGACCGTTGCACAACACCACCAACAGCGTCCTGGGCTAGCACAGCCCGCTGCGCTGGGAAACGCGAACGAGCCGGGCCCGAGGGCCCGGCTCGTTCGTTGTGTTGCTTGCTCTCAGGGGATCAGGTGCAAGGTAGAACGGCGGTCAGGCTGCCGTTTGCGTTGGCGGTGTACTTGTCCGAGACGTCACGCAGGAAGCCTGCGAGCTTGAGCGTCTCCGAGGCAGTGGTGCCCACGGTTGCCGTTGCCGGGGTGGCGGTCGGGATGGTCGTGCCACCGTTCTGAGCGAAGTACGACTCGACGGCGACTTCCATCGTCTTTTTGTCGGCTGCACAGGCACTGGTCTGGCCCTTGTCGGTGATGCCTCGCACAGCGAACACCGTCACGGTGGCCAAGATGCCCAGAATCACGATCACGATCAGCAGTTCGACGAGGGTGAAGCCCTTGTCGTGCTTGTTGGTCTTTGTTGCTTCGTTGTGGTTTTCCATGATGGTGCGTTCCTCCCGCAATTGTTCTGTCCACGAACCCACCGGAGCAATCCTTGCCAACCCGGTGCAGAGTAGGTTTCGGCAGTTGTCGGTGAACCTTGAGAAATCTTCTGAAAAGTTCTGCAAATCTTTTGTGGCATGGCGCAGACCCCGGGTGGGCGAGCTCCCTGAGTCGGTAGCCGGTAGCCGGTAGCCGGTAGCCGTAGCCGGTAGTCGGGAGGTGGATCGGTGGTTCCTCGCGCATGACGCGTACCCTCAGTGCCCATGGAACCAACCGTGGTGCTGCGCCCCGGGCGCGACAAGTCCGTTCGGCGCTGGCACCCGTGGATCTTCAGTGGTGGTGTGGCGGAGGTACGCGGCAATCCGGGCCCGGGCGACACGGTCCGCGTCGTGTCGGCCCAGGGCGAAGCGCTCGGTGCTGGCGCCTATTCGCCGGACTCGCAGCTGCGCGTGCGGATGTGGACCTTCGATCCCGACACCGTGATCGACGAGCTCTTCGTTGCCCGACGCGTGGTCGAATCAGCGCAACGCCGCCAGCGGATGTATGCCGACAGCGACTCGGTGCGGTTGGTCTTCAGCGAGGCCGACGGCGTTCCCGGGGTCATCGCTGACCGATACGGCGAGTTCGTGGTTGTGCAGCTCGGTTCTGCGGGCGCCGAACGATGGCGCGATGTCGTGGCCGATGCGCTGATGTCCATCGAAGGGGTCGGCTGCGTGTACGAGCGCTCCGACATCGATGCCCGCGAACGCGAGGGCCTCTCGGCGCGTACGGGTGTGCTGCGTGGCGATACCCCGCCGGCGGAGACCATCATCGGCGAACGCATCGATGGCCGCGCCTACCGATTTGCCGTCGGTTTCACCGAGGGCCAGAAGACGGGCTTCTATCTCGACCAGCGCCACGCCCGCGCCGCGATCGCGCGGGTGGCGGCGGGGCGGCGGGTGCTCAACGCGTTCTCGTACACCGGCGCGTTCAGTGTGATCGCGGCTGCCAACGGCGCCGCCTCGGTGACGAGCCTCGATTCGTCGGGGCCGGCACTCGTCGGCGCCCGGCGTAACGCCGAGATCAACGATGTGGAGGTTGGCGAGCAGATCGAGGGTGATGCGTTTGCCGAGCTGCGCACGTTGCGCGATCGTGCGCGCAGCTACGACCTGATCCTGCTCGATCCACCCAAGCTCGCCCAGACCGAGGCGCAGGTGGATCGCGCCGCCCGCGCCTACAAGGACCTCAACTTGCTGGCAGCCAAACTGCTGGCGCCGGGAGGCATCCTGATGACGTTCTCGTGCAGCGGGGGAATGAGCCCCGATCTGTTCCAGAAGGTGGTCGCCGGCGCGGCGTTGGACGCACGGCGCAACCTGCGCATCATCGGCCGACTGGATCAGCCCGGCGATCATCCGGTGCCGCTGTCGTTCCCCGAGGCGGCCTACCTGAAGGGCCTGGTACTCGAGGCCGAGTGACCGGTTCTGGAGGCGCGCTCAGTGACCGGCGGCCGGTTCCTGGACGAGCTCGATGAGCGTGCCGAAACTGCCCTTGGGGTGGATGAACGCCACGGTGGTGTTGCGGCTTCCGGGTCGGGGAGCCTGATCGATGGGTGTTGCCCCGGCGGCGATCATCGCGGCCAACGCGGCCGCGCAATCATCGACCCGGTACCCGATGTGGTGCAGGCCTTCACCGCGCTTGTCGATGGCCTTGGCTACCGGTGAGTCGTCGCGTGTGGGCGTGAGCAACTGGATGTAGCTTTCGGCCACTTTCAAGAGCGCTTCTTCTACGCCGTCGCTCTCGACGATCTCGCGGTGCTCGACCTCGGCGCCGAATGCTCGCCGGTAGTAGTCGATGGCCGCTTCGAGGTCGCGGACGGCAATGGCAACGTGGTCGATCTCGGTCAACAGCATGCGTCGAAGCCTAGGGCTGGCGACGCGTTGCAGGCCAACCGTTGAGCGGCGCCGTTGGCCGTCTGGTCAGCCGCCGTGGCGGCGGAACAGGGTGATCTTGTCCTCGCCGATGAGCGCCCGCTTTTCGGGGTTGTCGATGCCGAGGCCCTCGGTGGGGGCAAGGCACAGGATGCCGATCTTGCCCTCGTGCTCGTTGCGGTGGATCTTCAGCGACGCCTCGCCCACGCCCTCGAGCGGATACACGGCCGACAGCAGCGGCTGGATACGGCCCATGTCGACGAGGCGGTTGGCCTGCCACGCCTCGGAATAGTTGGCGAAGTGTGATCCGATGAGCTTCTTCAGCTTCATCCAGAAGTGGCGGTTGTCGAACTCGACCATGTAGCCCGACGTCGCCGCACAGCTCACCAGGGTGCCGCCCCGGCGGCAGGCAAAGACCGATGCGCCCATCGTCTGGCGGCCGACGTGCTCGAAGACGATGTCGGCATCGTCGCCGACGAGCGAACGAACCTTTTTGCCGAAGCGGCGCCATTCGCCCTCGTCCTGGGTGTGCTCGTCGGACCAGAAGCGGTAGTTCTCGGCCCTGCGGTCGATGACGGCCTCGACGCCCAACTCGTTCAGCAGTGCGGCCTTGGCCGGGCTGCTGACCACGCCGACAGGGATGCCGCCGCCGTTGAGCACGTACTGGGTGGCGTATCCGCCGATGCCGCCCGTGGCTCCCCAGATCAGCACGGTGTCTCCCTGCTTCATGCGGGCGCCGTTGTCGCTCACGAGCATGCGGTAGCTGGTGCTGTTGCACAGCGCGTTGACGGCTGATTCCTCCCACGTGAGGTGGCTCGGCTTGGGCATCAGCTGATTGGCCTTCACGATGGTGAGGTCGGCCAGGCCACCGAAGTTGGTCTCGAAACCCCAGATGCGCTGGTTGCTGGCATGCATGGAGTCGTTGTGCGCTGACGGGTCCTGATCGTCGACGTAGTTGCAGTGCACGGTCACCCTGTCGCCCGGCTTCCAGTTGCGCACCGCCGAGCCGACCCGCAACACCACACCGGCAGCATCGGAGCCCACCACGTGATAATCGAGGGCGTGGCGCTTGCCCCAAGCGCTCTCCTTGCCGAGGCGGTCGAGGAACCCGAACGTGGGCAGCGGCTCGAAGATGCTGGTCCACACCGTGTTGAAGTTGATGGAACTGGCCATCACCGCCACGACCGCTTCGTCAGGGGCAATCTCAGGTCTGGCGACGTCGCCGATGTGCAGGCTCTTGCGCGGGTCCTTGTCGGCCGATTCGAGGCCCTCGAACATCGCGACGTCCTGACGGCGCACATAGGCGGCCCGGTAGGTGTCGGGCAGGGCAATGTTGCTGAGTTCATCACCGGAGGCGCCGGCCTGGATGGCTTCGAGAATCTGCTGCATTCAGCGACATTACTGATCGGCCGCCGATCTGGCACAACCCTCCTGCGAGATGCTGACGCCCGATTCCCGGCCGCTATCGTCGTTCCCCTAGGTTTGATTTGTTGACGTTGACCGCTCGCGGTCCATACGAAAGGTCTGGCCATGGCCGGTTCATACATCGTTGCTGGAGCCCGTACGCCGATTGGCAAGATGAGCGGCGCGCTCGCCGGTTTCAGCGCAGCTGATCTCGGGGGATTCGCGATCAAAGCGGCGCTCGAGCGCGCCGGCGTCTCGCCCGAGGACGTGGACCACGTCATCATGGGCCAGGTCCTGATGGCTGGCCAGGGTCAGGTGCCAGCGCGGCAGGCCGCCGTGAAGGCCGGTATTCCCATGAGCGTGCCGAGCATCAACGTCAACAAGGTCTGCTTGTCGGGTCTCAACAGCATCTACCTGGCCGATCAGATGATTGCTGCTGGCGAGGCCGACATCGTCATCGCCGGTGGCATGGAGAGCATGACCAATGCCCCGTATCTGGCGCCGGGCGCGCGTGGCGGCTTTCGCTACGGCAACGTCGAGCTCGCCGATGCCATCATCAAAGATGGTCTGTGGTGCGCATTCGATGCCTGCCTGATGGGCCTCGGTACCGATCGTTATGTGGGCGACACCATCACCCGCGACCAGCAAGACGAGATGGCGATGAAGAGCAACGTGCGTGCCGCAGCGGCCATCGCTGCCGGCCGCTTCACCGACGAGATCATCCCGGTGTCCATTCCGCAGCGCAAGGGCGACGCGCTCATCGTCGATACCGACGAAGGCGTCCGGGCCAACACCACGATGGAATCCCTTGCCGGCCTGAAGCCCGCCTTCGACAAGGCCGGGTCCATCACGGCCGCCAACGCCTCGCAGATCAGCGATGGCGGTTCCGCCGTGGTGGTCATGTCAGCCAAGGCCGTCGAGGCCCGTGGCGTGCAGCCGCTCGGCCAGGTGGTTGGCTATGGCATGGTTGCCGGCCCTGACAACGCGTCGCTGCTGCATCAGCCCAGCAGGGCAATCCTGAAGGCCCTTGCCCGCGCCGGCAAGAGCATCGGCGACGTCGATCTGTTCGAACTCAACGAGGCCTTCGCTGCCGTGGGAATCGCTTCGATGGCCGAGTTGGGCATCACCGACGAGGTCACCAACGTAAACGGCGGAGCGATCGCTCTCGGTCACCCGATCGGCATGAGCGGCAACCGCCTGGCGCTCACCGTGTTGCACGAACTGCGCCGCCGTGGTGGTGGCATGGGCGCCGTGGCCCTGTGCGGCGGCGGCGGTCAGGGTGACGCATTGCTGGTGCGCACCGTCTGATCGGGCGCACCGGTCAGGTTCGTCAATCGCAGCTCGACCTCGCGTAGGCGTGCGTCGATCCGGTCGCGCCCTGCAGGCATCGAGACAGCAGCAATGATCAACAGGACTGCGTGTTCGGCTTCGACGCGCAGGGCCGCGTCGCTGGAGTCGTTGTTCGCCCAACTGTGGGCTGAGGCAATGATCATCCCCATCGTCCGTCGGGCGAGTATGGCCGGATCGAGGTGCGCACGGATCAGGCCCTCGTTCTCGGCCTGACGGAAGCACCCGGTCAGGACCTCGGTCGCCTTGGAGAAGATGCCGGGACCGCCGGCGGCGCGCAACATGGTCTGCGAATGCCCGATGATCTCGCGGGTGACCGTTCTGTGCTCCAGCATCGTGTCGGCCAGGCCAGTGACAGCAGCGACGGCGCGGTCCTCGGGGTTGGCGGTGCTGTTTTCGAACTGCGCCCCGTAGCGATCGTTCTGGCTGGTCACCATCGCCAGTACGACGTCGTTGGTGCCGCCGATGAGGTTATAGATCGTCGGCACGCTCAACTGGGCGCAGCGGGCGATCTCGCGCATGGTCATCGCCGCCAGCCCGCGCTCTTCGACGATCGTCGCAGCCGCCAGCAGGATCTGGCGGCGGTTGCGTTCCTTGTTCGTTGCCCGAAGCCCGGTCATGGTGGGAGCCTTCCTCTGAGAGGTCGAGCGAATCGTTCGTGCCGATGTGCGCGCACCCCAACGGATGGTTGCGCGTCTCGCTGGACCAGATCGTATGCGAATCTCATGAACATGATCAATTTCTTGTCTACTGCATGATTTCTGTGGTCGTGCAACTATTAGGCTCGGCGGCTGGCTCAGTGCTTCGTTGCTCTGGCGATGGCAGGAAGGCCAGCTGTGAATCTCTCTGTAGCGGATCAATCGCCACGACGTAGGCGCCGGACGCGCCTGGTGCGCCTCGCATGGATCGCTGGTGGCGTCGCAGCGATTGGGGTCGGTGCCCTGGCCATACGGGGGAGCAGCAACGGGACGTCTGGAACCATCGGGGTCGATTCGACCCCGCCGACCACGCTGGTCACCCCGACGACTTCGCCAACCGCCACCTCGGCAGCGGACACCACGACGGTGGTGCCCACGACGGTGCTCTCAGCAACGACGGTGGTGGCAACGACGGTGGTGCCCACGACGGTGGTGCCCACGACGGTGGTGCCCACGACGGTGGTGCCCACGACGGTGGCCGCCCTCGCATCGGTCAGCGTGGGTTCCGTGCTGTCCGTTGGCCCCAACACGTTGACGGTGGCCTCGGTTTCATTGTCCGGCCAGCGGTATTCCGGTACGGCTCAGGCCGCGGTGGCCGACCTGCGCTTTCCGGTGACATTCACCTACGCGAACCCCAAGGAATGGAGCTACCAGGTGGCAGCGGGGGCGACGGCGAGCGTGAACGGTACCTCAGTTGCGGTCAGCGGCTCTGTGGTCGATGCCGCCGCAGTGATGTCGGGCATCATCACGATGTCGGTCTCTCCCGCGACACCGGTCCGGTTTGGTCCGTCGTCGTCAGTGTCGGGCACGTTCAGATATTCTCCCGCCGCCACGTCTGTTCCGGTGTTCACCGGAGCAGCGTCGGCACGGCTCGGCTCGAACCTGCAGTTCGCCGCCTTCGTCTCGTACACCAGTGCAGGCGACTGGTCGATTACACCGGCGCAGTCCACTGCCACCGTCGCCCTGACCGACACAATCCAGCTGCCGTTGTCGGCGTTGAGCGGCGCGATCTCCAGCGTCGGCGGCTCACAAGTGTGGGGTCTCACGGCGACCTTGAGTGCACCGACCGATCTGATCGCGCTCAAGATCGGACTCAGCACCGCAACCGTGACGTTCACGCCGAACTGCCCGACCACCACCAGCACGAAGCTGTGCAGCGGCTCCGTCTTCATGCTGCTCGATGGCACGCTGTCGGCCAAGATCGGCGGGCCGGTGGCTGCGCAGAGCGGTGTGCGCTTCACGGCCACCGAGAACCTCGACACCAGGGCGTTCACGTTGGACTCCACCTTCGACACCACGGTGATCGCCGAGTTCGCCAACCTCACGATCAGCACGTTGCGGTTGGCGATGTCCGTCAATGACAACTCCTACGCGGTGCTCAAGAGCGGCGTGGTCATCCCGGGTGGTGGGGTGAACGGCGGTTTCAACATCCAGGTCATCGGCGAGGGCAGGATGGCGCTGCCGTTCGCCAAGGATTGGAAGTTGCCCAACATCGTGCTCACCTATGTCAACGGTGGCCTGGTGGTAGCCGGCGACTTCGCCCCCCACGCAGTGGGGCCGGGCAGCGTCAGTTCGTTCGCATACTTCGACGCCGAGGACACCCTCGCCACGGTGATGGGCAACACGATCACCGTGCCCAAGCGCTCGTACGTCTTTGGTGCCGTCATGGCCATGCCCGCGTGGTTGCAGGCCATCGGCATGCCAGACAAGCCATTGAGCTCCTACATGACGTATACATCGAACGGCAGCCTCACGTTGTCGGCGGTGATCCCCGAGGGTGTGAAGCTGCCGAGCTTCTCGAAGGACTACACGTTCGTCCTCACCAATGCCACCCTGAGCGTCACCATCAACCCCAACCCAGCGGTCCAGACGTATACGTTCACGCTCGCCGAGAACGGCCTGCTCACCATCTCGGGTGCATCCGGCAACGTCAAAGACATCGCTATTCGACTCGCGATGTCCTACGACCCTTCCGTGGCGACCACCACGTTCTCGGTGTCGGCCAACGGGCTGAACGGGGCAGCGGTGTGGCCGAACGTGATGGGCGTGCCGGGGCTGGACCTGAATGGGTTCGCGATCAGCGGCCAGCTCTGGGCGAACTCCATTCCGGTCGGCGTCGGTCTGGCAGGCTCCGGTACGTTGCCGGCGTCGTTGCGCCAAGCAATGGGCATCAACTCCACCGATCCCATTCCTGTGAGCTTCGTCGCCAACGTGTCACTGTCCTCGCCCTGCCTCGATGTCTCCATCGGCACGGTTGACGGCACCACGCCGGTGATCTCCATCGGCGGTGCCGTCACTGCCACGTATGCGCACTTCTATGCCTCTCCGCTGGGGTGCACGGTGGGCACATATGTGGTGCCGGCCGGGTTCTCGATGACCTTCCACGGGGCGATCCTCAAGGTGCCGGTGGACTTCAACGTGACGGTCAATACCAACACGCCGATGACGCTCAAGGGCAATGCGTCGATCGGTGGCTTCACCGCCAACGGTTTCACGATGGACAACGTCACGGCCACGTTCGTGGCCGGCGGATACCAACTTCCACACGTGGGTTTTGCGGGAGGAATACGCCTCAACGGCGTCAACGTGGCCGTCGCAGGTGACGCCACCGTGTTCGGGTTCACGCTCACCGGCAGTGCAATGCTGAACATCGCAGGCTTCAACCTCGACTCGGCCGTCACGGTCAAGGGGTACCCCGGGCCGATCCTGTATTCTGTCCAGTCCTCGTCGTCGCTCGATGTCGGTGGGCTGAAGGTGAAGGTCATCACGGACTTCGGCGTGTCGTTGAGCAATCTGTACTACAATGGCACCGGCAGCATCTCGTTCCCGGTGGCGGGATCAACGGCAAGCCTTGCGGTCAGTCTCGGCATGGATGTGCTCGGTCATTTCAATGCCAACGCAGCAGTGAGCATCCCGCTGGGCGGGGCATTCGGTTCGTCGGCGCTCAAGCTGTCGACATCGCTCATCCCGTCGTCCAATCCCGCTGCCTCGCTGAACCTCAATCTGTCTGCACCCATCAGCATCTCGACTTCGGGGTTTCAGTTCAATGCGACGGTCGGGTTCATCGTGGCCAACGGCGTGGTCTCCCCTGCGTTTGACGCCGACGTGAACGTCAGTGGCTTCACCTTCCCGTTCCGCGGTATACCGATCGATAACAACTGGGGCTTTTCCCGCGCACTCAATATCGATTTCGCGAAGTCGAACTCGGTTGGCGATAAGTGGGGTGGGTTGAGCGCGAGTTTCAGCGGCGTCCTCGCGATGACCATCTCGTCAAGTGCCGCCCCCAGCTTCGCGTCGTGGGTGAAGGCTGACCTCGATGCTGGGTATCTGGGCAAGTGGCACGGGTGGGGATCCGTCGCTGCGCCCATCCCGATGCCGGAACTGGGCAAGTTCTGCGTGAGCAAGAAGATCAGTTGGGATCTGCCGTGGCCGGCCGGGTCGGCGAGCAAGACCTTCAGCGTGTGCGTGCCCTGACCCTGCGCCGGCGGCAGGTCCGCTACCTGAATCGGGTACACCGTTCATCGGATACAAATTTCTGGTTCTGTACAAGGACTGCTACTGTCCTCCGTCATGTCTGATCCAGTTTCAACCCCCGAGACACCCAGGAGCCGGCGGAAGTTTCGTCTCGGCATGCGATGGAAGTTGTTGCTCGCCTTCGGGTTGGGGTTCACGGTGGTCTTCGCCGTGGTGGCGGTCTGGGTGCTGCGGTTCACCACCAACACGGCATCGTCGCGCGTCCATACAACGTTGGAAAGCATCACCACCGGTGGTGCAGCCACGATCGACGGCGACGTGTTCGAGCGGCTCGTTGCCGAGCCGGCGGTGCCGACGGTCGGCGCCGTCTATCCGGCCTCGGCGGGGTTCTTGGCGGGCCAGACCGTGACAGCAGACAGCGAATGGCCGGCATCAGCCGACTACTGGGCGCACGTCGCAGAGCTGGTGCGCATCCGCAACATCAACCCCGATGCGCAGCCGTACTCCGTTACCGTTGCTGCCGATGGGTCGTTGAATTTCGTGGCCTCGTTCGCCGCCGGCGGGTACCCGGCCAAGGGCGACAAGCCCGATGGTGTGCGCTTTCTGCAGAGCCTCGATTCGCTCGCCACAGCGGCCAAGACACAGGCCAAGATGAAGGCCGGGCTGACCACCGTCTCGTTCGACAACTACGTCGATGCCTACGGCGACTGGGTGTCAGCGTTCAGCCCGATCAAGGACCACACGGGCAAGGTCGTTGGGATTTTCGCAGTCGATTATCCGCTCACCTACGTCGATCAGGTTCGGTCCAGCGCGCTGCGTTTGCTCTACCCGCTGTTCGGTGTTGCCTACCTGGTGCTGCTGGCCGTCGTCGTGTACCTGTCCGGCTGGCTCACACGTCGGCTCGGCCGGCTCTCCAATGCCACGCAGCTCATCGCCGATGGCGACTACGAGGTCGACCTGAGCGACATCGCCACCTCGACCTTCTCCGATGAGATGAGTGATCTAGCGCTTGCCTTCGACATCATGAAAGAACGCGTTGGTTCCCGTGAACGAACCCTGGTGCGTCAGGTCCAGGTGTTGAAGGTGGAGATCGACGAGGTCAACCGGCGCAAGGCCGTTGAGGAGATCACCGACTCGGACTTCTTCTCCGATCTCACCGCCAAGGTGGGACTGTTGCGGGCCAAGGTCAAGGCCGAAGACGATGCCGAGGCAGCCGCCCTCGCTGCGAAGCTCGGAGCGGATCATGCCTGATGGCACGAGCGACGGACTCGACGATCTGATCGGCAGTCTTGGCGCCGGTCGGCGCCGGGCGAGCCGGCTCGACGAGCCCTCGACCGACTCCACTGCCGAGACCGAGGCCGAGCGCTCCGATGCGTTGGACGACCTCATCAGGGCTGCCGGCGCTCAGGCGCGCAGCGCTCCAGAAGTGGATACCGGCGAGCCCAAGCGCCGCTGGGCCCGGGCGCTGTCACTGTCGTTCGCCGGCATCGCGGTGTCGGGTGCCATCACCGAAGCGGTCGGTGCGTCGCAGGTGGTGAGCCACAGCGGTACCGCAGCGCTTGCGGTGGTATGGCCGCTGGCAGCCCTCGGGCTGTTGGGGATTGCGCTCCTGCAGGCAAAATACATCGATCGCGTCGCCCGTCTACCCATGCTGGTCGGCTTGTGCCTCGGCTACGCAGCGGCGTATGGGGTGGCGCTGGTGCTGCTTGTCTCCCATGCCCCCACCACCGTCACCTTCGGTCTGGCGTGGCTGCTTGCCGATCAGATGAACTACCTGCTGCCGCTGATGATCTGGGCCCTGGCCGCAGACGTGTTCACCGCGGGGCAGGGCGTCACGGTCTTCCCCTCGATCTCGCGGTGGTTGTTCGTCGGCCAGGTCTCTGGCCTCGGTATCGCCACGATCGCGCCATCCATTCTGGGCTCGAGCGATTCGTCGCTCGGCTGGCTGCTGGTGCTGCCTCCGGTGGTGTGTGTCGGTGTGGCGATTTTCCTGCCCCGCCGCCTGCGCGACGCAACGGCCTCGGCCGGCCATGGTCGCTCGGAGACCACGCGTGAGTCGCTGAAGGAGACCGTCTCGTTCATCGGGGCACTGCCTGCGTTCCGCTGGATGCTGATCATGTCGCTCGCCGTCGTTTCCGCCGGCGCCATCGTCGAGTTCGGCTTCCTCGATATCGCTCGTCAGCACTTCACGACCGCCGGCTCGTTCCAGACCCTGTACGCCGGGACAGCGCTCATCGGTATCGTGTTGTGTTGGGCAGTGCAGACCTTTGCCACCACCAAGTTGTTGCAGCGCCGCGGCGTCGAAAAGGTTCTGCAGCTGCTGCCGCTGTTTGCGCTCGTCGGTGCTGCGTTGCTCGCAGTTGCCGGTGCCGCCAACCAGATCGTGTTGGCCGTGGCGGCAACGCTGGTCTGGCGCCTGCCACGCTGGAGCGCCGATGCGAGCGCCCGCCAGACGGCGCTTGCCACCATCCCCGACGAGCGTCGGGCGCGCAGCTCGTTGCTCATCGATCTCGTACCGGTTGCCCTTGGGTTCATCGTCGTTGCCATCCCGATCGGGCTGTCGCGCCTGATGGGTAATACGTGGATCGCTCCGCTGGTGGCGGTGTTGCTGGCGGTCGCCGCAGTGGCCGCCGGACGCCGGGTGGGGAGCACGTGGGACGACACCCAGCTCTCGTACCGCCTGAAGCGACGTAAGCGCCTAGGGTAGGGCTATTCCGGCTGCGTCCCGGTTGCGGTCCGGGCTGCTCAGGTTCGCTTGGTCACCGACTGTTGCGACCACCAGGGGATGGAATGCATCGAGCGCGTATTCGTCGAGCAGCCACGCCGCCGATCCGGCCTCGCACACGTGTTGCTGGAGCGCGTCGGCATCGACGCCCGCAGCGGGGACCCACATCAGCGCACTCGGGCGCAGCCTTGGATCGCCTTCGATGAGCTGCTCGGTCTGGAGCACGAGGTCGTCCCAGGTCGTGCCCTGTGCGTGGTCTTGAGCCCGCGCCTCGGGCTGTGACCGTTCACCGCGTTCGGCGTGCGGGATCGGCAGCAGGCGGTGGCCGAGGCTGAGCCAGAACGTGATCGCCCCTTCGTCGAACTCCTCGACCTCACCGACCAGGCCCAGTGCGTTGCTGCCCACGTCGCTGACGAGGGTGTCGCTGGCGAGTGTTGTCAGCCAGGCCGACAGCCTGTGGCCGCCAATTCGTGTGCGTCGGTGCGACCCGCCAATGGCGGTGAACCGGGCCACCCCGATGCCGCGTACGAGGTTCGAGTCCATGATCTGCAGCGCAGCCGGCTGCCCATCGATGGTGACGAGCCACTGGTGCACCATCAGGCCATAGCGGGCTGACGGCCGCGAGGCATCGATGGCGATGCCTGCGGTCTCGGTCACATAGGTGGGGAAGTGTTCGGCGTGCAGGGCCTGCATGCCGGCGACGAGGTGGCCGTGGCGTCCATCGACCAGATCGCAGACCTCGATCTGTTCGGCGTTGTCGCCCTCGAGCCGCAGCACGCCGAACTGGTTCACAAATCGCTCAGCAGCGCGTCGACGCGTGGCGATAGCCGTTGGCTGCGCGCCCGCAGCAGAATGCGCCAGCGCGGTACCCCGCCGAGCCCGGCTACGCCACCGGTGAGCTCCTCGGCGAATCCCCGATCGGCGAGCCAGCCCAACCGGGACAGGCTTTCGGTTGCATCGATCGTGAGCGCCCGGGCCACCTGCTCGACGGTGAGGGCCCCGCGTCGGAGCAGCACACGTTGAACGGAGCGGAGTTCGTCGGGCATCTCCAACAGGTCGATCATCGATCGATCGGGGAGTGCGAGGGCGATCTCATGAGACACCGAGACGCTGAGCTCGGCATCGTCAACGACGAGCTCGTAGTTGTGACCGCCCGTGGTGCGGTCAGTGTCGATACCGTGCAGGTGCAGGCCCCCGACCGTGTCGCCGCCAGACAGATCGGGGAACCGAAAGCCGACAAAGACGCCGTTGAAGTCGCGGATGTCCCAGCGCACCTCATCGGCTGCAAGGACCTCGGCGATCGAGCGGTACGGCGGCGTCTGGGGCGAGACGCTGCGCACGAGCACGCTGCGGAAGCGACCCTCCAAGCGTACGGCCACGACGGCATCGGGATCGTCGACCATTCGCTCGGCCTGGGCGAGTACGCCGTCGCGATCGGTGTCGCGCAGACGTATCCGCTGTGGGTCCTGCATCGTGGTGAGCACCACGAACGGTGTCGTGGCTTCGGGCGGCAGCAGCCTGGCGGTACCCGTGTAATCCACCTGCCAGGGTTCTGAATCCACCACCACCAACTCGCCGTTGAGGCGGTCGAGGGTGCCGAGTCCGTGGTCGCCGCTCGGTAGCACCTCTCCGATGGTGCTGACGCCGTCGTACCCGCCGTCGAGGAGGACGTGGGCCAACGAGAGCTGGAACGTGGCATCGCGGGCGACGCAGGCTCCCCCGCCACCCTGACGGTGGCGGCGCATGGTGATCGCTGCCGCAAGGCCAGCATCGATTCCCACGGTGTCGGTCTAGTTCTTGGTTGACGCTGAGCGGCGCAGGAATCCGAAGACGCTCGCGTTCGGCGAGAAAGCGCTGGCGATGTCGGCGCCGGTGGTGGACTGGTAGGTAGCCGCGAACTCGGGGGTGTCGGCGCCCAGCGCCCGCACGATCGCCTTGCACCGGTTGCGGGGCATGTCGTGTCGAAGGGAAAACTGGTGCAGCAGTTCGGCACGCATCGCCGAATCGTCGGGCACCAGCATGCTCCAGGACCGCGTGGTGGACTCGATCGTGCGCAGTCGGGCGGGTGCCGACGTGCGTCGTGCATTACGGAACGACTGGATGTAGGCGGTGTCGCCTTCACCGGGGAGGGCGTTGCGCATGGTCTCGCTATCGCCCGCCGCCAGGGCACTGACCACGAACCCCATCTCGGGCGACATCGCCATCAGCGCCGAGCGCTTATCGGTCACGCGGTTGGCTTCCTGCTCAATGAGGTACAGCAGCGCGCGTGCTCGGCGGACTCGGGACAGCGCTCCGGACTGGATCTCTTCCCGGCTGAATAGTTCGTCGTCCATGGAGTTCCCCTTGGGTAGTGCAGTCGGCAGAGTTGCGCTCCAACACGATATTGCATTAGAACAACAAATTGTACTTGTGCACGTCTGTCGGGCATAAACGTCGCTGCTGGAGGAATCAACCCATGACCAAGATTATTTCTGTGCACTCGTTCCGCGGTGGCACTGGCAAGAGCAACACCAGCGCCAACCTGTCGGCGCAGATCGCCATGTCCGGTAAGCGGGTGGGCGTGATCGACACCGACGTGCAGTCTCCCGGTATTCACGTCCTGTTCGGCTTCGACGAGAACGTGCCCGGCAAGACCCTGAACGACTACCTGTACGGAAGCTGCCCGATCACCGAGGCCGCCCACGACGTGACCGCCACCGTGTCGTCTCGGCCCGGCTACGTGGCTGGCGGACAGCTGTTCTTGGTGCCGTCGAGCATCAAGGCCGGAGACATCGCCAAGGTGCTGCGTCAGGGGTACGACGTCGAATTGCTCAACGAGGGTTTCCGCAAGCTCGCCAAGGGCCTGAACCTCGACGTGCTCATCATCGACACGCATCCCGGCCTCAACGAGGAGACCCTGCTGTCGATCACCATCAGCGACACGCTGTTGTTGATCCTGCGCCCCGACAAGCAGGACTACCAGGGCACGGCGGTCACCGTGGACATCGCCCGTCGCCTCGAGGTGCCCGAGCTGCTCCTGCTCGTCAACAAGGTGCCCTCCAACGCCGATCTCGGCGCAATGGCCGCCGACGTCTCCAAGGCCTACAACAGCGAAGTTGCCGGCGTGCTGCCGCTCAGCGAGGACATCGTGTCCAACGCCTCGGGCGGGCTGTTCAGCATCACGAACCCCGATCACCCGTGGTCCCAGACCATCGCCGCGGTTGCTCAGCGCCTCGCGAACTAAGGCAGTCCCGTCGACGCTGTTGAGCGTCGACCCCGCTGCACAAATGACACCCGTGAAATATTTCAGTTTCATGTCGAAACTGGGGGGATCTCGGAGTGGCGGTCTGTAACATAACTGACATAAACAACGTCGGCTGTTGAGCTTCTCTTCACTCAGCAGCCGACGAACGAACTGAGGTACCACCTCTGGAGCTGGCCCGTCCGCCCGCTACCAGCTACAGGGGTGGTACCTCAGCACTTTTTCGGGCCGCATCTGTGAAGCCAGCGATGTCTTGCCGGGATCAGGTGAGCTCTCGGCGGCCTTCGAGCGCCCGGCCGAGGGTGAGCTCGTCTGCGTACTCCAGATCGCCGCCGACGGGAAGGCCGCTGGCGATCCGGGTGACCTTCACCTGGAACGGCTTGAGCATGCGTGCGATGTACAACGCCGTGACCTCGCCCTCGGTGTTGGGATTGGTGCAGAGGATGACTTCCTCGACGCCCTCGGGTTCGAGACGGATGAACAGTTCTTTCATCTTCAACTGTTCAGGGCCAATCCCCTCGAGCGGGCTCATCGCCCCGAGCAAGACGTGATACCGGCCGTGGAACTCGCCGGTCTTCTCGAGTGCCACGATGTCGCGTGACTCCTCGACGACGCAGAGCACCTGGCCACTGCGCCGGTCATCGAGGCAGATGGGGCACAGTTCGCCCTCGGCGAAGTTGAAACAGCGAACACAAAACCGAACGCGGGCCTTGGCATCGGTGATGGAGTGGGCAAGGCGGGTGACGTCGTCGCCCGGGGCCTTGAGGAGATGGAAGGCGATGCGCTGCGCTGATTTCGGCCCAACGCCGGGAAGGCGGCCGAGCTCGTCGATGAGCGCCTGCACTGGCTGGGTGTAGGTGGCTGCCATGGTCAGCGCTGCTCGTCGATGAGTTTCGAACCGGGGAATGCCTGAGCCAGGCGATCGAGCGGCGAGAGCACCGACTCCGGCGGAGCATCGGTCAGGTCGTCCATGTCGATGTCCTCGTCGGGCTCGGACTGTGCGCCAGACGCGGTCTGCGCCGAGCCCGGAGTTGAGGCCCCGGGGTCGCTGGTGCGAGGTGAGGTCGTCTGGCTCGGGGCGTCGTCGCGCGACGGCGAGCTGTCGAGCACGAGCACCAACTGAACTTTCGAGCCAAAATGCGCTTCGATGGCCCGTTCGACATCGGCGCGGTACTGCTCGCATCGTGTGCGGTGTGTCTCATTGGGTAGGCCGAACACCAGCGCGTCGTTGCGCTCGCCCTGGAAGTGCCCGGCAGAGAACAACGCCCGGGCCATGGGCTTGAGTGTCGGCAGGATGACCGGCTGCCACACCGCAGCGATGCTTGCAGCCGTGATCGCGGTACCGCTGCCTGCCGGCGGAGCGGCGGCAGCAGCAACGACAGCATCGGCGCCAACGGGTGCTGGGGGCGCGGGTGCCCGGGTAAGGGGTGCTGGGGGCGCGGCTGCTGTTGGCACAACTGCGGCGGGGGCAACGGCAGCGGGTGCTGGAGCCGCCCGAGGAACAGGTTCGGTGGTGAGGGCGCGCCCGCCGAGCGCTGCGCGTCCGGTGTTTGGATCTACCGGGGCCGGCCGCGGGGCGCTGGTGGTGGCGCCCTTGGCAACGGTCTGCTCGAGGCGTTCGAGTCGGGACAGGATGGCGCCCAGGTCGCTCCCGGCGGCCTCGTGCGTGAGCTGCACCAGCGCCACATCGAGCAGCAGCCGGGGGTCGGGGGCATGGCGCATTTCGACCAGGATCTCGCCGAGCTTCTCCATGGAGCGCACGATGGCGGCGGCCCCCATGCGTTGTGCCTGATCCGCGACCACGCCGGCACGTTGGTCGGGGAGCTGCACCAGCTCGGGTGCCATCAGCGACAGGAAGCAATCGCGTAGATGACGCACGATGTCCTGTGCGAGCGTGCGCGGGTCGCGGCCCTGCTGCACGGCGTGGGCCAGCGCGGCCAGGGCCTGGCCGGGATCGTGGGCGATGAACGCCTCGATGAACTCGTCGTATGACAGCGTCTCGGGTACCTCGCCGCCGCCGGCTGCGACGAGCTCGAGTGCAGACAGCGTGTCTCGCGCCGAGCCGCCGCCCTGTGCGAGTACGGCTTGGAAGGCTTCGTCGGACACGGTGAGCCCGGCGTCGGCGGCCACCCAACGCACGTGTTGCTCGAGTTCGTCCATCGGCAGCAGGTGGAATTCGAGGTGCTGAACCCGCGACCGGATGGTGGCGCTGACCTTTTGTGGGTCGGTGGTGGCAAGCACGAACACGACGTGCGGCGGTGGCTCCTCGAGCGTCTTCAGCAGCGCTGCCTCGGCGCCCTTGGACAGCATGTGCACCTCGTCGAGGATGTACACCTTGTGCCGACCGGGAGTGCCCAGCGAGGCCTTCTCGATGAGGTCGCGCATGGCGTCGACGCCGTTGTTGCTGGCGGCATCGAGTTCGTGCACGTCGTAGCTGGTGCCGGCCTCGACCGCGAGGCATGAGGGGCATTCGCAGCAGGGCTCGCCATCCACGGAGTTGGTGCAGTTCAGCACCTTGGCCAGAATGCGCGCCGACGACGTCTTGCCCGTACCCCTGGGCCCGCTGAACAGGTACCCCTGGCCTTCGCGCTGGTTGATGACGGCGTTGCGCAGGGAGCGCACGACGTGCTCCTGCCCGCGTATTTCGCTGAAGCGGCGCGGACGGTAACGGCGGTAGAGCGACTGTGTGGCCATTGTGAGTGAGCCTACAGAGAGGGTGCCCCAGCCGACGTGAGGGGCGATGCAGGGAGATGATGTACCGAGCGTGGAGTTCCTATGATGGGGGCTTCTGGGGCGGTGGCACGCCGTCGTGGGGCGGTGAGGAGACGGTCATGCGGCACGAGCATCGGAACTGGTGGCCGAGGCAGGCTGGCGACGATGCTGTTCGCACGGCAGGGCCACAGTGCTGATGGCGCACCGATCGAGGTTCTACATCACGGCCACCGTGGCCACGTCGGCGCTGTTGCTGCTCACTTCGTGCTCGGGCGCTGCGCCGTCAGCCACGACGGCGGCGTCGCCCGGCACCCTCGGGTCGGCCCCGGTGACGACCGAAGCGCCGCCACCCACCCAGATCACCGGCAACCTGTCTGCAGCGTTCGCTGCGCCAGCGGGCTATCAGTGGGCTGCGATGGACCTCACCGAGGAACTCAACCCGTCGGGATATCCGGCGTTGGCGGGCCTGCTGGTTTCGTATCGGGCCGGCTACCTGCAGTCCACCACGGGCGGGCCCGATGCCGCTGTGTACCTGCTGCAGCTCAACGGCCCGTGGACCCAACCGGCCATCGATGCGTATCTGGGGTTCGAGGGCGTGGCGGGGGGCCAAACAGTGAGCACCCCGCAGGGGCACACCGGTAAGCGCGCGGTCGGGGCATTCGAGACAACCGATGCGATCGCGGTCTTCGAGGGCAGCATCGGTGTATCGGTGCTCACCGAAACCGGAGTCGACGGAGCGCCGCTGATCGATGCCTTCATCGCCGAGCTCGGCTGACGCGCCCCAACCGGGAATGCCGAGGTACACCCGGCGGGTGGCCCCGGTCGCTACGGTTGGTACACCTCATGAAGCGCAGTACTCCCCTTTTTCGTTGTGGCGGCCTGTTCGCGGCCGTTGCCGTGCTGGCCGTCTGGCCGCTCCTTGGCGCGCAACCGGCGTGGGCGGCGCCGGTTTCGGTGGTGTCGTCGGTGCCCACTGATGGGTCGGTTGTGGCGACGTCGCCCACCTCGATCACGGTGACGTTTGATCAGACCATCGGGTCGGCATCGTCGGTCGTCATCACCTGCAACGGAAATGCTGTGCCGCAGCCGGGGGCGCGCACCACCGAGGACCTCCAGAGCCTCGTCGTCGACCTCAGCAGCAAACCGCTACCACGTGGATCGTGCGTGGTGGGTTGGAAGGTGCAGGGTCTGGTCGACGCCGGCACGAGCAGCGGCACGTTCTCCTTCGACATCCAGCAAGACACAGCGGCCACCACGTCGACCCTCCCCACCGCCGCCCCCGGGGCTGATGGCACCGTGTCGACCGACGTGGTACCAACGCCGTCGGCCACGCCGTCGGCATCGTCGGCGAGCTCCAACGTCGGCGGCGCCCTGGGACTTGCCCGCATCGCTGCCACCCTCGCGCTTGCCGCCCTGTTTGGCTCGTTGGCGCTGATCGCGGTTGCATGGCCCGAGGGTGTGGAGTACATCCTCACCATCCGCTTCTTGCGCTATGCGTGGCTCGCTGCGCTGCTCGGCACCGTGGTGACCGTGGCGTGCCTGGCGGCCCAGGCCACCGGCAACAGCTTCATGAGCTCGCTCGGCCCGACCAACTGGTTCGAGCTCGCCCACACCACACCCGGCAAGGCTGCCCTGGCACGGTTGCTCCTGGTGGCCGCGTCAGCCTGGGTGGTCATTCGTCCCGAACGCTGCATCGACCCGGCCACGCAGTTGCCGGCGCTGGCCATTCCCGGTCTGGCAGTGGCCACCATGGGGTTCTCGCGTGCCGGCGGCGACCTTGAGTTGCTCGGCTACGGCGCTGGCATGTTGCACGCAGTTGCGATGGCCGTGTGGCTGGGCGGGCTGTTGCTGTTGGCCCGTGTGGTGCTTGCCGGCCCCGGTGACGACGACCTCGTGCATGCGGTCCGCGGGTTCGGCCGCATGGTGACCCCTGCCTGGATCACGGTGTTGGCAACCGGCTGCTTTCAGCTCTATCGGCTCGACAGTGGTCACCTGCTCGGAACCGATCACGGCAGATTGCTGGTGCTCAAGGTGATTGTGGTTGCAGCGATGGTGTTCGTCGGCGTGGCGACCCGCCAGTTCATCCAGGCCCGTTTGAACCGTGCCGATGTCATGTCTGCGCCG
The DNA here is from genome assembly GCA_009726095.1 of Actinomycetota bacterium. Taxonomy (GTDB): domain Bacteria; phylum Actinomycetota; class Acidimicrobiia; order Acidimicrobiales; family Ilumatobacteraceae; genus WLMZ01. The sequence goes on along the minus strand of WLMZ01000001.1, from coordinate 2,716 downwards.
ATGGCCGGCAAGCTCCGACGGGCTATCGGCATGGAGGCCATCATCGGTGTGGTGGTGTTGGGAATCACCGCATGGATGCTCGCCTCTCCGCCCGGCAACCTGTCGGCATCGGGCGTCTCGTCGAACAAGTTCGCCTATCAACAGCGCTTCGTCGACTCGACCAAGAAACTCGATCTCCGGCTGTCGATCGATCCGGCGGCGGTCGGACGTAACGAGATGCTCGTGGAGGTGGTGAAGCCGAGGTCCTCCATCAGCCAGATCACCATTCGTTTCGACCCGCCGCTGAACAGCACTGCCAGGTCGGCGGTCGAATCTGTGGCCCTCAGCAGCGCAGGGATTGCCTATCTCCCCATGGACCCGGGTATCCAGTTCGCCGTGGCAGGCGCATGGACGGTAACGCTCGACGTCGTGTCGGCCGACGGCACGTTCCATCAGGCGGCGGTGCTGAATGTGGTGGCCGGTACTGGTGCCACGCCCGACATACCGCTCACCACGGTGACTCAACCCGTGGTCACTTCGCCGCCCGGCGTCGGCACGAACGGCGCCACCACCACCACGACCACGAACGCCACCAGTACCTCGTCAGGCTGAACCGCTCGCCATCAGCTCGCGGAGCGGAACTGGCGCTGCCACATCGAGTTGGTCATAGGTGCAACTCTGCGTCGTACGGTCGGGTCGCCAGCGCTGGAACTGCACACCGTGTCGGAAACGACCGTTCTGCAACTGGCCGAAGTGCACCTCGACCACGCGTTCGACGCGTAACGGCACCCAACTCAGGTCCTTGCCGGCGTTCCAGCGGCTGCCAGCTCCGGGGCGCCGGGTATCGGACTCGGCGGCCGCATCGGCCCAATCGGCCCATGGGTGCTCCACCAGGGCTTCATGGGTGAGCGGCTCGAGCTCATTCAACAACTCGGCGCGGAACTTGGCCGTGAACGCCGCGGTGACACCGACGTGGTGTAGCCGACCGAGATCGTCGTGCAGGCCGAGCAGCAGCGAACCGACACCCTTGCCGTCCTTGTGCATGCGGTACCCGGCCACCACGCATTCGGCCGTGCGCTGGTGCTTCACCTTCACCAACGTGCGCTTATCGGGCGTGTACAGGCCGCTGAGGCGTTTGGCCACGATGCCATCGAGACCTGCGCCTTCGAACCGATGGAACCAGTCGTGGGCCAGCTCGGGGTCCGACGACGACGGGCACAGGTACACGGGTGCGACGGCACCGCCAAGCGCGGCGCGAAGGTGCTTGAGCCGCTCGGACAGGGGAGCATCGAGCAGCACCTGATCACCGATGGCGAGCATGTCGAACGCCACGAAGCTGGCAGGTGTCTCCTGTGCCAGGCGCTGCACGCGTGACTCGGCAGGGTGGATGCGCTGCAGGAGGGCATCGAAATCGAGACCGTCCCCGGTGGGCGAGGGCAGCACGATCTCGCCATCGATGACGCACCGATCGGGGAGCGCCTGCTGCAGCGGAGCGATCAATTCGGGGAAGTAGCGGTTGAACGGGCGCTCGTTGCGACTGGTCAGCACCACGGTGTCGCCATCGCGGAACACGATGCAGCGGAAGCCGTCCCACTTCGGCTCGTAGTGCCACCCCTCGCCAACAGGAATGGTGTCGGCGGCCTTCGACAACATCGGTGAGATCGGGGGGTTCAGCGGCAGTGCCATCGCTCAAGCGTGCTGGATCGGGAACCAAAACGCCAGCAATGGACGTCGAAAAGGCGCACACTGAACATGCCACAACGGATCGAGGAGTTCTGATGAAGAACGGATGGATTGCCACAGTCGTCGGCGGCGCAGCGATCGGCGTGCTTGCCGTTGGCGCAGTCGCCATGATCAACAACACGTCGTCAACGCCGCACGACACAACGGTCAGCGCGGTGAGTTCGCCCACCACCTCGCCAGGCGGTACGTCGACTGACGCCGGCGTGGTGAAGCGGAGCATCACGGTGTCAGGGCACGGCAAGGTGACGATCAAGCCCGACACGGCCACGTTGTCCCTCGGCATCTCGGTGACGGCGGGCAAGGCCAACGATGCCTTGCGCCAGGCGGCCACCAAGGCCGACACGCTCGTGAAGGTGCTCACATCAGCCGGTGTGAGCAAGGACGACATTCAGACCAGCGGGCTGTACCTCTACCCGCAGTACGCCGGTGACGGGCGGACCATCAGCGGCTACAACGCCTCGAACACCATGACGGTGACGATCCGCAAGATCGCCGACACGGGCACGATCATCGACGCAGCGGGTGCGCTGATCGGCAACGAGGTCACCGTTGGAGGAATCAGCTTCTCGCTCGCCAACACCGACGCAGCAATGGCCGATGCCCGCAAGGCCGCCGTCGCCGACGCCAAGCTGCGTGCCGACCAGTACGCCGGAGCAGCACAGGCTTCGGTCGGTCAGGTGTTGACCATCAGCGAGGTGTCGTCGCCGACCACGCCGATCTACTACCAGTCCGGCGACAAGGCCACGTCCGGTGGTGTTGCCCCGACCCCGGTGCTCCCGGGAACTCAGGACGTCACCGTGGATGTCACCGTCGTCTTCGAACTCAAGTAGTGCCCTGGTCGGGGCGCCGTAGTTCTGGCCCATAAGTTCCTGCGGGTTCGTGCACGGCAGTAGCGTCAGTGCCGTGACGAACCCAATGCAGGACAAGCTCGACGATCTACGGGCGCGGCGCGACGAGGCATTGCATGCCGGCTCGCCCCGCTCGGTGGAGCGTC